>NZ_JBCNFP010000085.1:0-5942 GCF_050481165.1 Paenibacillus cisolokensis | reverse complement strand
GTTGGGTGATGTGTTCTCGACAAACACCATTCTACCAAAGATTTGAGCACTTTTTCATATTTTCAAAGAGCAGTACTTTCGAAATTCAGGATAATATATTGCGGTACGATCAGAACATGAAGCGGAATCATCATCGTCATCATCATAATCGCAAACATAATTTTCTTTCCTTTAAAATCCATCCGGGCAAAGGCATAGGCCGCACAGGAGCAAGATATGATATTCCCGACAATCGCGAGGCCCACAAGCATAAATGAATTCGCAAAAAACGTCGCGAATGTCGTGCGCGACATTCCCGCCCAGCCTTTCGCATAATGCTCGAAAGTAATCGCTTTGGGCCAAAGTCCGATTTGCGTAAAAATTTGATCTGACGGTTTCAACGAACTGCCGATCATCCACAAAACGGGATAGAGCATCAACAGAATCCCGCCGACGATCATCATGTGCATCAGGATCGTTTTATATCTCGTTACAATCGCCATATCTTCACCTACTAGTTTTCATAGTGAACCCACTTGTTGGAAGAAAGGAAAGCCAGCGCAGTAAAAATGGCAATGATGATAAAGAGTACCCAGGCCATTGCCGACGCGTAACCCATCTGAAAGTTTCCGAAGCCGTTCTGATACAAGTAAAGCGTATAAAACAATGTTGAATTTATAGGCCCGCCCGTACCGTTGCTGATGATATAGGCAGGGGTAAACGCCTGGAACGAGGTAATCATCTGCATGATCGTATTGAATAAAACAATAGGCGTTAACAAGGGCAATGTGATGTATAAAAACTGTTTCCATTTGCCGGCTCCGTCGAGAGAAGAAGCCTCGTAAAAATCGGCGGGAATTTGCTTCAATCCTGCAAGAAAAATAATCATCGGCGAACCGAATTGCCACACTTTCAATAAAATCAACGCCCAAATCGCCTGAGACGGCGTACCGACCCAGCTTTGCATATGAATGCCGAACAGCGCCAACATTTGATTCACGATGCCTTTCCCGCCAAACACCTGCTGCCACAAAATCGAAATGGCCACGCTGCCCCCGATTAATGACGGAATATAGTACAATGCGCGGTACAGCCCCAGCCCTTTCAACCCTCTGTTTAACAGGAGCGCCAAACTCAAGGCAAAGGCAAGCTCAAGCGGCACGGCAACAAATACGTACATGAAAGTCACTTTCAAAGATTGGATATAATGCGGGTCTTTAAAAAACATCGTCATATAATTTTGCAGTCCGACCCAATTCGGCGAAGACACGAAATTATAATTCGTGAACGACAAATACAATGAGCTGAAAATCGGAATGGCGCTAAATACCAGTACGCCAATCATCCAGGGCGCCAAAAACAAGTAAGGGATAAAGATGTGCCCTTTTTTACGAACAAGCGAGGTTTGCAATGACGGAGCCTCCTTTTGGGAAGAGCGGCCCGGCTCATCCGGCTCGAGCCGCTCTTCGCTGCAATCGTTTACCTGTTCAAAATTTGCTCGGCTTGCGAGAAGAAATCGTCGACAGCTTGCTCGATGCTCTTGATCCCGAAAGCTATCGCTTCATTCTCCGTCAAGACCAGCTTTTGAACGGAGGTGCTTCCCCCCGGCATAGCCGGATAGGGCATTGTAAACGGCATCATTTCGTCGACAAACGCATATTCAAGCTTCTCCGGCTCGCTAAGCGAGTCATAGATGACAGCCTGCATCTTTTTCGAAGCCTGAGGGCCATGTTCTCCGCGGAAAATTTTCGCCGCATCCTCGTCGTTAACGATAAAGTTAATTAATTGGGCCGCTTCCTTCGGATGCTTCGAGTTCGGCGATATCCCCATTCCCGGTACGATAAGCGGGAACACTTTCTTGCCATTCGGGTCCGTCGGGTAGCTGACAATCCGCAATTCGTCCTTCATCGCTTTCTGGAAAATCTTCAGCTGGTTCGAGCTTTTGCTCACCATGGCGACTCTGCCGCGGGCCAGCATCGACTGTTCTTGCGGCTTATCGCCTTCTTCCGCCTGAATGGAAGCCGGCGGCACGACGCCCGCTTTGCGCAGTTCGTCCCAGATGGAATACCAATCGATCAAATCCTGTTTTTCAAAACCGAGCTGATTGCCGTTGAACATCGACTTGCCCCGCTGCATCAGGAACATATCGAGCCCTCTGTATGTCCCGCCCTCGTCTTCCGATGCCCACGCTTCGCTGCCCAGCGATTTCTGTAGATCTTTCAGCGTCTGGATATATTCATCCCAAGTCCAACCGTTCTGCGGCAAAGGTACGCCGGCTTTGTTGAACATTTCGGTATTATGGATAATGCCGGTAATGTTATGTCCGAGGCTGATCATGTACAGCTTGCCGTCGACTTTCCCGCCGTCCACGTCGTGAACGATGAAATCGCTCAAGTCGATATCGCCGGAATCGACAAGCGCATCCAGCTCCATATGAATGTTCCGGGCGACAAAATCATTAAGGAAGAAACTGCTCGTCTGCACGACATCCGGAGCGTTGCCGCCTGCCGCTTGCGTCGTCACCTTCTCTACGAACTGGTTTTCCGTGCCGAACTCACGTACGACCGTGATATGCGGGTACTTCTCCTCGAATTTGTCGAACAGAGCGTTCATCATATCATGGCGTGCCTGGCCTCCCCACCATGCTACCCGAAGTTCCACGGAAGCGCCGGACTGATCATCTGACTTGTTTGTTTCTGTATCGGATGAAGTGTCGGATTGCGTATCCGTCCCGGGATTCGACGATGTATTGCCGCCGCTGCATGCGGCCAAAAACACCATGAGCAGCGCGAATAAAACGACGATACCTTTACGCTTTGCCATGAGCGTTCAACCTCCCTTTCCTGTTTTGTTGAAAACGTTTACAAATTTGCAATAGACTCTCGCTCTTTAACGCAATGATTCATCACCTCCTTGAAGAATGCAGCGCTTCACCCGACTGCTATGCTCTGCCAACCAGGCATCAGTCATGGCGCTGTGCAAATTCCTTCTCCATCCGGTGCAGCTTTTCGACCCGTCTGCGGAACTCTTCCTCGGTGCTGAATTCGGCTTTCAGGAAGCTGTCCAGCAGCTCTACGGCCAGAACCGGACCGACGATTTGCGCGCCTATGCACATCACATTCACATCATCATGCTCGACACATTGGTGCGCGGAGTATATGTCATGGCAAACCGAGGCCCGTATTCCCGGTATTTTATTGGCCGCAATGCATGCCCCGACCCCTGTGCCGCATACCAAAATCGCGCGTTCCGCTTTTCCGGCCAGAACGCTATCGCATACCGTTCTCGTAATATCCGGAAAATCGATGGGATTCGTGTCAAAAGTGCCGTAATCCACGACTTCATGCCCCATTGACTCCAAAGCACTGACAATGACCCCTTTCAAAGGAAAGCCCGCGTGATCTCCGCCTACCGAAATTTTCATTCTTGGTTCACTCCTTAAAATGATAGATGCTATTATATCGATTAACTGAAATATTGCAGAAAATATCTAAATTTCGGTTAATCGAATAAATAGAAGGCGCAGTGGGGTGTTTAGCACCCGCATGAGTGTCGCACGATCAACGTCGTATCCATGTACATAATGTCACGATTGTTCTTCTTGTCCTTGATGCTGTCCAAAATGAGACGGGCCGCTTGAACCCCCAGCTCATACGATTGTTGGCGTACGGCCGTTATGCGGGATTTCGACTTCAAATCCACGGTCACGCAGCATCGGAACCAAAAATTCGCGATAATCCCGCCCGGCGAATACTTCAATGCGCCATTCCCGCGGGCTGTAGAAGTTAAACATTTCAGCCACGCCAGCGGCCCATTCCCGCTTCACTGACTTGCTTTTGCCGGTAAGCGTGTATTCGTAGGGTTCCAGCTTGGCAAGGGGCGGAACAAGCCCGTGAAGGGCGGACAGAATGTGAAACGGCTGGTTGCGCTTCTCGACCAGGGATCTGATCTTCTTGAAAAGCTCGCCCGTGTACAAATCCCGCGCCGCCGACTTTTCAGCGCGCTTGCTCTTTCCGCACGAGATTAAAGCCATGGTCTTTTTAATACGAAACTCTCCTCATTCCACAGATTTTTATAGCTCAATCAGCGAATGGCTTTCAATTCAGCGAGAGAACGGTTCAAGGCAGCCTCCGTTTCCGGGGTGTTGTTCCCCTTCAACGCCTCCTCGTTCCGCGCGATCGCTTCCTTCACTGCCAATGCAGTCCATAATGTCATCCGAATTTCCTCCTTGGGATGGATTAAATCGCGACTTCGACCGTGAAGCGCCATTTCCCTGGCTGAGCCTCTTGGCCGCCCGACGGCGTTACCTCAAGGATCCGCGCGGGCTTGGACAACCGCTGAGTGGTATCCTGCCAAAGACGAGCAGGAAGCACATGCACTTCGGCATTATGCCTCCTGGCGATCTCGTCAGCCTTCTTCTTGGCATCCCCTTGGGTTAGGGCGTATGCTTCAACGACCGCGGGTACAGATTCATTGGTGTATGAAGCGACGGCTTGGCGCCGAATCAGTTCTGGGGTCTCGGTGGTCACGATAAACCCGTTGACGAGTTTTCCGTCCGCTTTAGGCGAAACCTTGACCGCCTTCGTCTTCTTCGGCGCGGAAGCGGATACCGGCTGTTGCAGGCACTTCGATTCCACCCATTCCCGAATGTCATTCCCGCCGCCACGGTATGAACCTTCACCGTATTCGCGGTTCAGCTCTTCACGGAAATCTCGCCTTGCTTCGCTTTCATTCATCCCATACCCAAAGCCCGAACGTGTCTGTCTTCCCATGTCTCAAATACCTCCAATTTGAAATTTGAATTGCCTTCTTAGGCCATGCGGAGCCTCCGGTAGCTGCGTTTCGCAAACCGAAGACCGGTGCCTTTCAGCGTGTACACGCTGCAGTGGAGCGTGGTATCGTGCACCGGATCTCCCCCTTCAAAAAGCAGGCTCATTGGAATATCCACGTAGACGATTTCCTGCCCGGGCTTACGCTTCATAATGGCCTTCTTGCTGCCATACCAGGTCGGGAGGATAATCGGCCGGTGAAGCGATAGGCCGCGGTTACGCACGGCGTACAGACGAATTTTCTCATCCGAAAGCGCCGTCAGAATCGCAAACATCATTCTCCAACTCACGTACTGCCGAACGGGGAAAAGCACCTTCTGCACCAGTCGATTGAAAAAACGCATGTGAATCCCTCCAATGAATTTTTGTTGTTAAGCTCCTCTGATCTGCATCATCCAGAGATTTTTCAGTCCCGTGGGATGCTTGTCCAATCTGTTGCGCGAAAGGCTGTTCCAGCTTCCGCCCGCGCTTTTGCCCATGAACTGAAATCCGGCAGCGCGTACAGATGCGCCCGTTTCCTCATCCAGCGTGTAGGTGATCAGGGTGTGATAACCCATTTCACGAGCGATACGCCGCGCCGCGGCATACAGCTTGCTGCACAGATGGACATAGGCTCCGATGACGCATACACGGGTCACTTCAAGCATCAGGCCATCATCGCGATGACGACTGACGGGGCGACCTGCGGTAAGGACTCCGATCAACTTTTGGCCGTTGCTGATGCCAAGTGCGAATTTCATCCCTTGCGGGGCCATGTGGTGCCTGTGATGCTGATTGATGAAATCACAGGCTTGACGGAACGTGATGGGGGTGGGCATCGTCTCGAATTTGCCGTACTCGGGATAAAACTGCTGCATGTAGCGCACCGCTTGCGTGCGGCTGCGTGCGGAATCCCAAAGCAGGTCAAATCCTTCGTCGAGCTCCAATGTCCATCGCCGTTCGCCGTCGAGCTCGTCGTCCGAATAGATCACGTATTTACGCATCCCTCCATGGACGAAAACCCAAAACCACTTCGGCTCCTCGCGTACTGCTCCCGGTGGTGAGAACGAAAACATTCCAATTTCCTCCTTGTTTTTGGGCATAAAAAAAAGGAGACGTAAGAAAAACCGTCAGGGAGAAATTCGTTCCCTGACG
>NZ_JBCNFP010000084.1:0-1879 GCF_050481165.1 Paenibacillus cisolokensis | reverse complement strand
AAGGTCTAGTTTTATCTGAACGTAGTGGGATTTAAACATGAAATCGGAAAGTAACCTTATCAAAAGTTGAAAGATCCGTGTCGTGATAGTGTTTCTTCGTCATAAAAAGTTGCTAATTTTTTTGCAAAATAAACAGGACACTGCAAGCCTCTTGTCAAAGGTTAAACCACCACGAATAACCAACGAGAGGAAGTGTCCCTAGCAACATGGTACCACAAGCAACCAACCATGCGCCAGAACAAAAAACACGCCGCGAACGCCGAATTGAAATTCTTGCGGATCGTCGCCGAATCAAGCATATCATGAAGAAGTTGAGACCGGTCACATTCGACAACAACACCGTCACGGAAGCCGGCAACTTCCAGTTCCTTGCCAGGTTCAAGGAACTCATCGGTCTGGATGCCCTGATCGAAGATCACTTCCATCTGGAGCAAAAAGCCAACTGTGTCTACCCAGCCTCTAAGCTTGTCGATCATTTGCTGGACTGCGCGCTGCTCGGCCACACGCGTTTTTCGCATATGAATGCCCTGCAGTCGGACCCTGGTTACCAGATCGTGACCGGTGTCGACCGCTTTCCTGACGAAAGCACCTTCCGCGGCTTCTTGGGCAAGCTTTCCTGGAGCCATCTGATTCAGCTTGTCGCCTTAAATCGGGATTTGCTGGCACGCAAGGCGCGGACGGGCGAAAAGCGCTTGGTCTGGATCGACATCGACGATACGGTCATCACGCTGTTCGGTGAACAAGAAGGCGCAACAAACGGCTACAATCCGCGTTACCACGGACGCCCCTCATACAAAATCCGGGTTGCCTTCATCGCCGGAAGCGGCGAGCTCATCCACTTGCAAGTGAATCCCGGCAACACGAACGGCATGAAGGATCTGCTCTCGTTCGTTAAAGAAATCGAGGCGATGTTGCCGCCGGAATGGATCATCGAAGGCATCCGGGCCGACTGCGGTTTTGCCGATGACGCTGTCATGGCGTACGCTGAAGAACGGGGGTGGCAGTACATCTTCAAACTGCCGAAGAAGGCCACTGTGAAGAAGGCGATTGCCTACCTTGAGCAACATCCGGCATTCTGGGAAACGCTGTCGGAAAAACAAGAGGACATCACGTTCGCGACCGAAGACGATCGTTGGGCTGCTGCCGACATCCCGATTCTCCTCACCAACTGGGAGAAAGCACGGCGCTGCGTCATCTACCGGGAAGCCCACGAAACCGAGCGTACAACCGATGACCAATTGACGATGGCACTTACGACCTATTCCTTCCAAGCCATCGTCACGAATGCCGATCTCAAGCCTTTGCCGCTGCTTCGCTCGTACAACAAGCGGGCCAACATCGAGAATCGCATTGATGAATTGAAAGAAGGTTATGCGGTGGAACAGAACAGCCAGCATTCCCTGCTCCGGAACCTGCTGTTCAGTTGGATCAAAGCCATCGCCTACAACGTGATGGTCTGGTTCAAGCAGACGCTGATGCCGGAGTCGCTCAAGCGGTGCGAAGTCCAAACGATTCGCCGGTCGGTGATCCGGGTGCCCGGCAATGTGGTCGGCTCCGGCCGATACCAGCATATCCGGCTTGCGCCGAATCCGACACTCGCTGGCATCGTCGAAACCATACAATACAAGCTTCGCGCGTTTGCTGAACGATTCGTGCCCATTCAGCAAATGGCATGACGGATGGATGCATCTCCTGAACACGACGAAACGAGAACCTGTAAAATCACAGGCTTCTTTGGGTTTGCCAAAAAAGCGATTTGCACTCCCGTGTGAATGCAAGAAGATTCGAAGTCCCGTCCCAAAACCTGCATCGAAACGGGGATTCCAGAGACAATGACGAGTTATCCACAGTCTTGAGTTATCCACATTCCGATTTCATG
>NZ_JBCNFP010000083.1:0-4483 GCF_050481165.1 Paenibacillus cisolokensis | reverse complement strand
GCTTTCGAAATTTAGGATTATATATTCGATGGAAAAGCGATTTCAAACGAATCAAAAAATGGTATAAACTGTAGATATCTTACGTTTAGGGTGGTCGGAAAATGGACTTTATTTATGAAGATGAAACGCCGGCAGCAGAAGCCGTCCAGGCGATCCGCACTGGCGATATCGCATTATTGAAACGGCTTCTTGCTGAAAATCCGGGGCTGGCTACGGCAAGAATAATCGGCAGAGACACTCGTAACGAGAGCAAAAGCAGCGAAACGTCTCGCACGCTGTTGCATGTAGCGACAGACTGGCCCGGTCACTTCCCGAGCGGTGCGCAGACCGTAGCCATCCTCGTCGAGTCCGGTGCGGATGTGAACGCTCGGTTCGCCGGGCCGCACACCGAGACACCGCTTCATTGGGCGGCAAGCTGCGATGATATCGAAGTCCTTGACGCTCTTCTTGATGCCGGTGCCGATATCGAGGCCCCCGGTGCCGTGATCGCCGGAGGCACGCCGCTGGACGATGCGGTCGCTTTTGCACAATGGCGAGCGGCGCATCGATTGGTTGAGCGCGGAGCGCAGATGGCGGTCTGGCATGCGGCCGCGCTAGGGAAAATGGACGCCATAGAGGCCCACTTCGCCGGTTCCGCGCTTTCGAGACGGTACCCTTGGGGAGCATCGAGCGCTTCGCCTCCTGACGAAGTTACGGTTTCCTTCTGGTGTGCTTGCCACGGCGGACAGAGGACCACTGCCGAGTACCTTCTCGAACGGGGAGCCGATCTGAACTGGATTTCGGTATGGGACGGGCTGGCTCCCCTGGATGTCGCGCAACGCAGTGCCGCCGCCGATCTGGTACAGTGGCTGCGTCTTCAGGGCGCCCGATCCGCCAGCGAGCTGAGATGATCAGGAATCGTTGGCGAATATGCCATTGGAGGAAGTGGGAGAGCTGGCTTGAGAAAAGCGGATTTTATCGGTGCGGACTTAAGAGTTGCTGATTTATCAGGTGCAAATTTGACCGGATGTATTTTTCTTACTCAAGCTCAGGTTAACTCGGCTAAAGGCGATAAAGATACGAAATACCTCGTTACGTAGAAGTTCCTGCTCATTGGTTAAAAAAATCAAGAAAACAGACCTTGCCGGCATACTATGGAAGATTAGATGAACGACCTCGTGACAAAGTATATATAGAATTGGGGTGCGAACTGAAAATAATCTAACGCACTAAAGGATTATCGGAATCAACGAGTTTTTGAAATAAACAACTCCATAATTTCCTGTAAAGTCTGCTCACCGATTCATTTAAGACCGTAAATATTTTATCATGTAATCCTCTATCTGATCGGCCCCATTAAAGATAGGCTTTCCATGACAAATTTCCACCCTTGCAGGCCGGAGGCGGCCAACGATGGAACTGTTTCTAACCGTTTCTTCAATATTTTCAGTAAAGAGCGGGGGACGCAACTTTCCATTCTTGGACGAGAACAAGTCTCCGGCCAGCAGTACCTGGTCATCCTTGTGAAAAAATACAACGTGCCCGGGGGAATGGCCTGGCGTATGAAAAGGCACTAAGCCGCCTATGGCTTGCAATTGTCCGCGCTCATCCTCGCCAAGCGGTTGAACGGCCCCTTTTTGCACATAATCAACCGGTTTTTTACCTTGTCGGTAGGGAAGTTCTCCTTCCATATAAGGAATTTCGACGCTGTGAGCATATGTCGGAACCGGATTCGACTGCAAAATGCGTTTAAGGCCGCCAATGTGATCGGGATGACCATGCGTCAGGACAATTCGCAGCAACGGTCCGGCCTGCAGTCGCTCGATGGCCTTCACTATTCCTTTCGCCATCATCGCCACCCCAGTGTCCACCAGCGTGATCCCGTTCTTCTCCTTTACCAGCCAAACGTGAATCGGAATGATCAGCCATAACTTTATGCTCCATATATGCTCAGATATTTGTGTGACTTTCACTTCGATCATCCCCCTTCTGCAATTTTTGTTTCAAGCCGATGAGCAAGACTATCCCGATATGTGCTTACGATTCCATACAGCATATAGAAGTAAATTCGGCTGGACATCATTTCATGAAGTCTGGATTTCGGAGACGCCCCGTACTGTGCGGATATGATGTCAAAACGCTTCTTTAATTCTAAAAGAGGCCTCATTTGTTTCTTCGTTATACGACACATTCGATTTGTCCGAAGAACGCTTCAACCGTCCCGTCGGGGAGGACCAGCTCGACGGGAATATGCTCAGGGCCTCTTACGGCGATTCGGAACTGCCCATTATCGAGACTCCAGTCGACATGAACCGGCCCATGCTTCGTTGCCACCGCCCCTTTCGCCCAAGTTAACGGACCCGGATAAGGTTGAACCCTGATCCGCTTATATCCCGGTTCCGCGGGCTTCACGCCCAAGATGTTCCCGGCGAATTCGGCAAGAGGAACCGCGCTCCACGCATGGCAGTCGCTTCGCGGCGTCTTGTGAAACACTTCAGGCAGCGTCGTCATATTCAATCCGATAATGCTGCGCCAACGATCCCAAAGCCCGAAGGAAGCCTTATACATCCCCAGCCACTCCAATGCGCGAAACAGATGATAGGTCATCGGGATCGAGAGTACTACCGCAGCTTCTCCACCTCAAACCGGCTGCGCGCCTGCTCGCGCCGCTCGATCTCCCGCACAAGATCGTAGACGCGCGTTCGCATCTCATAAGAAGCGGCCGAGCACATTGTCGAATTCCGACAGATGAAGCAGCTTGCGGCTGCGGATGGCTTGCTGCTCGCCCATCCGTTCGATTTCCTTGCGGAACACTTGCAGCGGCCGATAGATGGAGCGCCATACGACAAAAGCAAGCAGCAAACCAAGCGCCAGCGCAAACAGCACAATCATTACAAATTTGTAAAACCAATATCGTCCGTTGTCAAATACGTGCTGATTTTATTGGATATTTCCATGTCCAGCGCAATTTGTTGGGAAGCGAAATTCATATTTTTGAATATGTTGTCGATGCCGATCAAATCCTTTTTCACATTTTCCTGAATGGCGTTCTTGAGCGTATTCTGCAGGAAAGAATGGAACGAGGAATACGAGATAATGCCTAACAAGGCAAGCGGAGCGATAGAACTGAGCAGCAGAATGACGATCATTCTCCCCTTCAGCGTCCTCCATAAAGCGGATTTGTTCCAGATCGTCATCATTCAGCGACCGCCCCGTCCAGAATGTTCTGATGCCTGGAGTTCTTCCATACTCATCTTGCTTGCACCGGCCTTTCGGCTATTTTTTGAGAAAGCCCTTTCATATGCAAACGAGCGGGCGCGGCCGTTCGTTCCGATATTTGCTCCGACCAAGAACGGTTCGAATTCGAAGCAGATGCCGTTTGTCCGGCAAAAACAAAAAGCCCTCCTGTATGCTGGGTCGCGGACATTCACCGCCCTAATGAAGAGGAGGACGCTCACTATGAAGTTTACTCAATCGATCAAGCAAAATCAACGAATTTCGAAATTTTCTGAAACGTGGGAATGACAGACGGCGAACCACACGATTTGTCCGAGTGCCGCTTCCAAGCCGGCAATCAGACTGAGCGTACCATGACGGATGTATTCGAACTCTCGTCGTTCCACCAGCCCTGGTTTCATCTACAACGTGGGATGGAGCCGCTCCAGCGCCTGAATGCCTGTCATTTCATCCAGCGAAACGACGTGAACGCCGCGCGAATGCAGCAGCGGAGCCATGTCATACAGCCGACTGATCTCCTGCGTTTTCCGAGCAAAGAGGGCCGGATCCTGCGGCTTGGCATTCAGTCGGCCTTTCGAGCGGTGAGGACGCAAATCCGTCTCATGGAATCGGGAAAAAAACCTGATGGAACAGGATTTATGCGGTTTAGGGTTCTTTCCTTTTCCTCTATCCCCCTCCTCCCTGCAATACAAAATAGCCGAGGAAAGACAGGAGTGGATACCTGCTTCTCGCTCGGCTCGTAGGCAAACATTTTATACTTTAGGCAGACTTTTTAGGCTATAAGTGAACTTTAATCGCTTTTTATAATCCTTATTTTTCCAAATCCACATGTGTTGAGTTGGGAACAGGAACATGAATCATTCCTTTCGTGCATCCTCCAATTTTCTATGGACCTCCTATGCGCACAATGACAAATTTTGATATAATACTGGTGTACAACAGACTTGGGTGGGAAAGTATCACCTCCAGAACGGGGGTGATGCTCATGCAATTTTCGTTGACTGAAGTGATTATGCTCGGCATGTTCTTGCTGGCGTTGCTCACTTTCACGCATAAACGAAAATAACCCGCCCAGGTTAACGGCCAAGGGAACGGGTTATTTTCTCTGATTCTTTGGAGGTTTCCCACCCAAAATGTTGTGCGGGGAGTCGGACGGCCATCCGGCTCCTTACTTCTATCCTAATCATATCATGACTGTTTCATTCATGCAATTTACCTTTGCCATCTTTGACGTGTGCTCGAAAATAATCAACCTGAATTTCGAAAG
>NZ_JBCNFP010000082.1:0-21554 GCF_050481165.1 Paenibacillus cisolokensis | reverse complement strand
GCTGTACTTTCGAAATTCAGGATCAATTTTCTTGTTCCCATCAGCCCGCGAGCCGCAGAACGATCGTGTTCGAATAAATTTTCGAGCGCTTCCCAGAGAAGCTCCAAATCGCTCTCAGAGAAGCCGGTTTGATTCGCAAGAGGAGCCGAAACAAAGCCGTTCGCGCGGTAAAGCCCGTAAGGAATCGTGAATTTCCGTCCCATGGTACGATTATCGCCGCCCTGTTTTTCCGCTTACGCTTCGGTCGCGACAGCCATTCTCGTGATGCTGTGTTCAAGCGAAACGACCGGGTACTGAACGCGCGAAGGTGAACTGCACCGGGCCGCGAACCTGACCCGCACCCGTCCCCTAATTTAAATCTGTAAGATTGATCATAGTGTCCATTTTCATTTATTTTAAATGTTATTGGACGATAATCGTAATAAACATTCATAACGAAGTCTCTGTCTTTCCCGTTATTGTTGAACTTGACCGTAATCGGCTTTGTCAGGTCGGAAATATATAATGTGCGATTAATTTTGTTACTATTAGTAGGCTCATTGAAACTGTGTTCATAAAAAAATCTATTCCAACACTGCTAGAAAATTGTTCGTATCTTGTATTATCCCATTTTTCAATTTTAGGATTAGTATTGTGAGCTGTACATCCTGTTACGATTATTACAGCAGCGATTAAGATCAGAATTAATTTTTTCATAATTCCCCTTATCCCCAAACAATGATACTCATGAAACGCTGAGGGTAATCTCAGCGTTTCATGATTTTTGATCCTATATGTTAAACAATGGTCCTAGAAATTGTAGCTGTTTGAGTTCCAGATGTTGAGGTATCCTGACCGTAGCAAACGCCGTAAGCAACTGGAAAAGCGTATCCGCAGAATCTTCTATGATTCCAGGCAATTGTACGGCACTTTGAAGCAGCAGGGCGTTCGCGTATCACCGAAAACTGTCGCTCGCATCATGAAAGACCTTGGCTTGAAATCCCGCACCGTCAAGAAGTACAAGGCCACGACTAACTCAAAACATCACATGCCGGTTGCGGAAAACATTTTGAATCAGGCGTTTGCAGCGGAGAAACCGAATCAGGTCTGGATGGCCGATATCACGTATATCCCAACGGATGAAGGTTGGCTTTATCTGGCCAGTTTGGAGGATCTCTGCACGCGCAAAATCGTCGGTTTCCATATGGACGAACGAATGACGAAGGAGCTTTGTTTGAAGGCGCTGGATCAGGCGTATCGCCTTCAAAAGCCTAAAGGTACATGACTACATCATTCTGATCGCGGTAGCCAATACGCATCCTCAGACTATCAAGAGCGCTTGAAGCATTATGGCATGACTGGCAGCATGAGCCGCAAGGGCAACTGCTACGACAACGCTTGTATCGAATCATTTCATAGCGTGCTGAAAAAAGAGCTCGTTTACCTGAATAAATTCAAAACGAGGAAAGAAGCCGCGGAGAAGATTTTTGAGTATATTACGTGCTTCTATAATGGAAAATGGATCCATTCCTCTATAGGGTATTTTACACCAAATCAATACGAACGTATGTTTCAAAGGACTGCGTAATTCTCTCGATTTTATGTGTCCAATCTATTGACAGAGGTCCAAGATTCCCCGCATTCCCATCCTCCAAACTTCTCATAAGTTCTTCCAATCGTTTAAACCATGTCGCCCTTGGATTCACAACAACATCCGGCTTGGGGCTGAATTTCCTCGGCTTCTCCGTTCCTGCCATGTTTAAACCCCCTTGTATCCATTGTGCGCAATACGAATGACCATATTCGGTTCGGCTACCGACAGCCGCTCTGGAATTTGTACTTCAAGGTTACGAAACTCTTTGAATAACTCCGTCTTATTTTGCATGATTTCAATCACATGCTCGAAGGATCGCCTTAACTGGCGGTTACGTAAACCTGTCCCATGCGGGCTAGTCCAAATGGCATACAGTTGAGGGATATACCTTGCCAGCTCTTGAAGCGTGATATGTGGTCTTCCCTTCACACCTGTCGTGACGATCAACCGAGAAAGCTCTATGACAATCATAGCTGCTGTTTTATTTCTTACCGCTACGAGTTCGTGTAAAACCTTCCCCGTTGACCATATCTATCAAAACACTCAGCCAGCATCATGTTCAGCACATGTTGAAGATATTCACTGATCAGAACGATCCTGCCGTCTTGCCGCTTTTCTATCTGCAGAAAAGGGAATACGCCTTTGGTCCTTTTTTCAGAGGTTGCTGTGAAATACCCCGTTCTCCCTGTTGTATAACCATATAGTTATATGTAAATGTGATGATTAGGACGGTGATTCACATGGACATCGAAAAATTGGCGGATGTCTTGAAAGCCTTGGGAGATCCTACGCGTGTTCAGCGAAACCGGGGAGTGAATCAGAGTGAAGCGCCGCATCCATTCAGCGGAATCCACGCCATCAGTTCGGTGAACAGGTGCCGAGAAGGCTGCTGCTGCCCCTCCGCCGCACGGCGGGGGTGTTAGTGGAGATTTGAGGAGAGGTCGATTTAAGTAAAAAATTGTTGCAGGATAAAAGGATTTTATCGAAAATTGTCGAATTTGAAACATCTATGAAAACTGACATCAAAGAGGGAAGGTTGCAAAAGATGAGCTTCTTAGACAAGCTGAAAAAAGGAATGACTGAAGCAGGAAACAAGGCCAAGATCACGGTTGAAATCAATCAAATCAAATTGCAAATCCATTCCAGGAAAAAGGACATTGAAGCTCAATACAAATTGATGGGTGAAACTTATTTCAACCATTATGTCCATGCCAGCCAGGAAGACGTGCGCACTCTTCTGAATCGATACTGCGAGAAAATCATCTCCATTCAAAATGAAATCGAACAATTGCAGGAAAAGATAAAGGAAATCAGCAATGAGAAAAGCTGCGTATGCGGCCAGGTGGTTCCGCGGGAAACGAAGTTTTGCCCGTCCTGCGGCCATAAATTCGATGAAGAAAGCAATGAGATCGTATGGGATGATGAACCGCAACCGGAAACCGTTGTATGTGCATCGTGCCATTCAGAGATGGCTGCGGACTCCAAGTTTTGTCCGTCTTGCGGTCAGCCCTTCAACAGGGGGATCAGCTAGATGAAACATTTTTCGGTGATTGTAAGAGAATTAAGGTTGTGGTTGACTTCGTATTCATGGGTTCAATGGATACTTCCCTATGCGATGTACATCATGTTCGGCTCCGTTGCCGTTCAAATCATTGATTACCTGATTTGGCAGTTGTCCGGCAAATCATTCAGCATTGTGGACGTCTTGAGCACGATCGGCTATTTCACGTTCCTGCTCGGATTCTGGTTGACTTTGATTTCGCCGCAGCAAGTTAAATACGCTCCATACGGTTTATTTGCCGAAGCGATCTACGTGCTGTATCCTTTTACTTCGTTCAGCCTTTACGAGATTTTACGAGCCGGCATTCTCATCTATTTCGGTTACTGGCTTTTGCGATACACGGCGATGCAGCATGCAGAGCAGCAGACAGAACAACCAACATGATAGCCCTAAAATCTATGCCCGGGATGCTGGGCTTTTTCTTTGATTGGAGGAAACCGCATGATATGCCCAAACTGTCATAGCGAACAAAACGACCGCAACCAATTTTGCACCCAGTGCGGGACGCCTCTGAAAACGCCGGACCGTTCGATGGAAACGGAATCGGCGGTAACGGAACCAGTGGAAACAGAATCGGTGGAATCTGAATCGGCGGAAACAGAATCGGTGGAAACAGTTACGGCAGATACAGCATCGGTGGAAACGGAATCGGTGGAAAAAGCATCGGCGGACGCGAAATCAGCGGAAACGGAATCGGTTGAGATCAAACCGATGGAAAAAGCATCGGCAGTAACGGAATCGGACCGCTTTTCCCTATGGTGGAACCCGGCCCATTGGGCATCGATGGCGGCCGGGATCATTCTTGCCGCTTTATTGTCCGGTTTCGCGCTGTTGTCCGTTCTGTTGACGAGCTCCGCCATCAAGGAAGATCTTTTCTATTTTGTGCTTGTCAACGTGTTCGGATTTTCCATAGAAAATGCAGTCCTGCTGGAAAACGGGCTGCAGAACGGTTTCTGGCACGTGTTGAACCAGTTTTCCGGAGGGTTTTATCAAGGTTCGTACTATGAAGGAGATCGCGCTGTCTTCAGCTTTGGATTTCATTTTCCGGTTCTTGCCGCGCTGTTGTTTGAGTGTCTGTGGATCATCTTGCTCTTGGCATTGCTGAACCGGTTTTATGATCATCGAAAGTTACAGTCGTTTTGGCACAAAATGCTGTCCGTGTTGTTGATGTATACGGTTTTCAGCGTGTCGTATTTGATTGTGCTGGCCGCTGCCAAGCCTGCCGCCCGTCTGGATACGGATTTCACTGACACAGGCATCGTCTTGCACATTCCTTACGGCAAGGTGCTGGTTACCTTGTTCGTTGTGTTTGTCTTGTCCGCATGCGTTGTGTTTGCACCTTGGCGAAAACTTGTTCCGTTGCGGAGAATGCTGACCGCACTGGGGGCTTTGTACATATTCATCGCAGCCGTTTTCGGGACAACCTGGAGCTTGTCCCCTCATACGGACAGCGGTCAGTCTCACCTGCTGACCTTCAAAGAGCTTTGGCAGCAGTATCCCGGCGATCCTTTGGGCATCGCTCTGCTCGGAAATATGCTTGTACAGAGCCAGATGTACGCATTGGGCGGCACATGGAATGTGGAAGGCGAGCTGCTGCCGCAAATGATGAAAGCGCCGGGTTCTTTTCGCATCAACTGGTTTGCAGGGATGCGCGGCGTGCCGGATCCCGGCATGTACGAAGTCAACATTGCCGAATCGGAGGAGACTCAACAGACGTGGAAATCCGAGCTTGCCCGATCGATGAGAGAGACATGGTATCCATTGGCCATGCTGCTCATTTTTCTGTACGGTGTTTCGCGACTGGTTTCGTCATCCTGGCTGCAAGGTGCGATGGGCGTGCTGATCGTCTCGCTGCTCTTTGCCGTTGCGGCGGAGTTTTTGACGGTGCGGCTGCAAATCTTACCTGATCAAAGCGATTTGGTGATTGAGGAACGCATCGGTTTCGACGCGATTCAAACCGGTTTGGCAACCCTGTTGACGGCGCTTGCGGGGTATATCCTCGTCATGCTTGTATCCCGGTTAATGACGGAGCGAGTGAAAGGAGGGGCAAACGGGTGAATTTAGCGGCATTGCGTTGGGAATGGATCCTCACCCTCGCGGTCATGACGGCCAGTTTCATCACGATTCTGGCATCCGTCATCAAATACAGAGCATCCGGTTTTCGCCTGCTGAAGCTGATCCCGTTGGGAGCACTCCTCATTTTTATTGTGTTCATGGCTGTATCGGACATCATTTCTGTGAAACCGCAAACGATCCGGGAGGATCGGGAAATTGAAGTATACAAACACGCGTATTGGCTGCTGCATGACGATCCCGGCTACGCTTTGGCCAGAGCCAAGCAGCTGTGGCAGGAGCATCCGACGTCGGATGCGAAGTTGGTGCTTGCTTTCGCTTATGTAAAATCGCATCAGGCGGAGCGGGCTCATCGTCTGCTTCTGGAAGTGAAAGAGACCGGTTCGAGCCTTATTTCCGAGGAACAGTTGAAGCGGTTCATTCAGGAGATGGATGCCGGCCGTTCATTGAGCAGGGTCAATTTTGCAAACATGACGGCAGACGCGGCGGGGAGTGTGAGTGCGCAAGGAGCTCCGGCCTCATTCGATGCACGGTTGTCTGACGCGCTGAATCCATTGATGGAGAAGATCGTTGACCGGCTCCCCATCGGCAAAAAACATCTGGATGCTCTCGCTTTGCTGGATGCGGACCGAATGGACTTCATCATTCATGCTTTGCGCGATTCCGATCGGGAACAAGAGATTTTGGACGTTTATGAACAGGCCATGCAGTACCTGGAATCCAAGGATTCGTCCAAAGACATCGATCCCGTATTCCGGGAAGGGATGTCGGAAGCGGCCATCTTTTTTCATGACCTGGAGCGGGCCGAAAATCTGTTGATTGAACTGATCGGCGAATATCCCCAGGATGTCAAAGCGAAATCCTTGCTGGCTTCGTTGTATTTGGACGAGAACAAGGAGCCCGGCGAGAAAGCCGGGCTTCTGCCGCAATATCATGACGCCGCGCAACAAACCGGGCGTTACCTGAGAGAGCAAGTTCAGGTATGGTTGGATCAAGCGGCCGGCAAAGGCGAGGTCGATATCGAACAACTGCGGGATTACATGGGGCAAATTTCTCAGCAAAACCGCATCGGCTCCGAGCTGGCATACTCGCTCCTGAAGCCGTTCAGCGATGAGAACGATCCGGACATTCATTACTTGTTGTCGAAGTATTATTTTGGCAAGCACGATTTGGAAGCCTCATCCGAGGAAATACGGGAACTTTCAAAACATCCGGAATCGTTGGAGAGCGAGCAGCAATATTATGTGCAATCATTGAAGTCGCTGTCGGAGAACCCGGCGGAATTGACGATCGAGCAAATGGAGAAGAATCACGAGCTGACCCGAGACGCTTACCTGAGTTTCAAAAGTTTGAACGGCAAACGTTATCGCGAGGAGCCGTTAAGCGGCGAAGAACTTTCGTACAGCGTACATCTGAGCAATGAGCTGATCCGCCTGAACCGAAGCAGTCTCCATATCACCTCCGTTCAAGTGGACGGAAACCGGGTGAATGTATATGCAAGAAGCGACAACATGCAGCTGGACAAAGGCGGCCTCAAGCTGTTTGACAATCAGGATGCCATCAAAACATTCACTTTTGCGAAGCTGGGCGAATCGAAGTCGTTCAAACGCTTGATCATGCTGGTGATCGACCGCAGCGGCAGTATGGAAGGCAGCAAAATTGAAACGGCCAAGCAGTCCGCCGAATCTTTCATCGCCAAGCTGGGAGCCCATGACGATGTGGGCGTCATTGTGTTTTCGGACAATAACGAAACGCTTGTGCCGTTCACCGAAAACAAGGCGGACGCCATGGAGAAGGTGAGCGGGATTCAAATCGACGGCGGAACGAATATTGCTCCCGCCCTGCTGGCGGCGATCGATCAGTTGGAGCAGCGCATCGGAGAACGCGTCGCCTTTATTCTTTCCGACGGTGAAGACGACCATTTCTCCGACCCGGCCGTAAGACAAGACATTATCCGCAGAGCCAGGCAGGCAGGAGTGACGATTTTTGCGATCGGTTTTGATGCGGGGTATGAAACGTTAAGGGATGTGGCGGAAGGCACGGGCGGCCGGTATATCGGCGCATCCGATCTCGAAGGGTTGGTTCACAGCTTCGCGGAAATCAGCGAGACGCTCAGCCGGTCGTATATGTTGTCATACAAGCTCGACAGCATGGATCCGGGACAGCATGTGGTCAAGCTGATTCAGAATTCCGTGGAAGCGGCCAAAACTTATGTCATTGGCGAAGACGGCCAAAGTGTGGAAGACGAATGGGGCGATACGGATTCGGAAACCAGGATCGGGGATGACCGGTTTTATATCGAGCAGGTCGCTCCAAACCGCATCATCGTTTCCAACCGCGGCACGACGACGGTTCGGGTAACGGGAAACCGGTTCGACGATATTTTCTACGTGAAATTCGACGGCGAAAAGATTCCGTACAAGCGTGTGGACGACCGGACGATTGCCGTGCAAGTGAACAATGCTCTGCCCGTCGGAGTCCATCGGATCACGCTCGTTTCCGGCCGACAGGAAGAGGCTTCTGCCGTCATTTCCTTCAATCAGGCGGGACCGCAGCAAATGGTCGCTTTCGGGTATGCGACGCTTTATGGCGACTTTTTGCAAACCAAAGGCGATGCGGTCACCCTGGTCGGCAATACATCGATTGACCATTTCCTGTATGATGCCGGCGGAGAGCTGAAGATGGACGGCGATACGCTCAGCTTTAACGGGATGCGCGTCGAATCCGGCGGGACGCAGATGTCGTTGTTGACCGGCGAGGTGACGATGGAAAAGGACCAGCTGGGCAAAGAAATGACGATAACGCCGTCCAATGCGGCCTACACGATGATCGACAAAAGCAGTTTCAACCGGTTTGGCCTGGAAATTCAAATCGCGCCGAAATTGACCTACCATCCCGAATATGCGCAGGATGAGGGAACCTTAAAGGCGAGAGCGGCATTGAACGGATTTACCAAAGTTTTGGCGTTGAATTCTCCTTATTTGGAGGAATTGAGAAACCGAATCAAGTTTTTGCCTTCCAAGAGCGAAATCGAACTTTCCTACCACCGGAAAGGGTTTACGGCTGAAGGCACTGCGGCGGCCGACATCCAGGTTCCGTCATTGGCCGCTCTGTCCGACATCGAGCTGGGCCTGAAATATGAATCGGAACAAAACAGGATCGTATTCAAAGGGGAAGCGGGCGGCAATGTGGACTTTTTCGGTTTCCGTCTGCGCGGCATCGGCATCGGCATCAATAAAATGGGTGTCGAAGTCGGGTTGGCTTTCCCGCTCGCTTTGAACCGGCTGGGAGCCAATCTGGAAGCGAGTCAGGGAGTATTGCTGGGCACGACCGGTTTGCAGATCAATAAAGTCGGCTTGATGGCGGACTGGTCGAAATCGCGCGAGGGCAAAATCGGCCTTGGGCTCAGTACGGTGGCCGACCGTCCGGTACAGGAGTTTATCGGCAAAATCAATAATTTGCCGATGATCGGGAAGTTTATTGAGCTTGACGAGAATGTTTGCGTGGTTTGCCTGGAAGGCGAAGCGAAGGTCAAGAAATTCGGCCTGCCGGACTGGTCTTTCAATGGCAATTTGACGACGAATTTGCTGGACTTTGAAATCGCGAAAAACAGCATTTATTTTGACAAAAATGAAATCACTTTTGGCGCCAAGATCGATCTGGCCTTGTTGACCTACAGCACCGATGCAACCATTCTTTGGAGAGATCCGTCCTTCAGAGAACGCACTTCCTTGAAATTTTTCGGGAACGTCGATTCGCCGGGGCCGGACGGAAAGTTGACCATCGTCATGATTCCGGGGAATATGGATTGGAGTTTCCTCGATCTTGAACTCGAAGTGTGGGGCAAAAATCCGCACTTCCGTATCGGCTCCGACCTGGATGTCATTGTATAACCGGATGTCATAGTATTCATGGAGGTGTGCCGTGCAGCATCAGGATTTTGTTTGCACCGCGGAGGAGTGGGTATTCTCCCGCTCCTATTCCCTGGTCGGATGGGCGGACCGCGAAAGTTACAAGGAAAACTGGATGAAGTTCAAACCCTTCTTGTGGTTGGCGGCCGTGCTGATCCTCGGGGCCGCAGGATCAGCGCTGTTTCCGCATCCCGTGTGGACGTTATTGATAATCGGTCCGTTGGCGGCCGCACCGGTGTTATTTATTTACCAAATTAGGAATATGACCAAAAGAAAACAGGATCAGCTCATCATTCCGGAACCAGGGCAAAAGGTTGTGTTTCTTCGCGTCACTCCCGAAGAAATGTTGATCAATCTGTACAACCAATCCGATGCGGCAACCTGGTACGGAATCCGGTGGGAAAATGTCCGCTTCATTCATCTGGACGAGATCAAAGCCGATGCGAGTCAAACCCAATGGGCCGAAATCAACTTTCGCAAGGCGCGCCAAAAACTGCCGAACTTCAGGGAAGAAGCCAGGATCCGGTACGCCGACCGTTTTCATCTGGAGCTTTATACCCATAACAACAAAATCACCTGGCTGGCTGTTCCGCCCTCCTGGTTTGAAGACGGCACGCTTCGGTCTTTGCTGCAGCAAATCCGATACTACACCGGCCATACGCTGGACATGAACAGAACCTATACCCCCAACACCTTGCAGATGATCAACCGTTACTTGCGAGGATAGGAACAAAGGAGTCAACATGGGATGAAGCACAAATGGAGCCAGGCATTACAAGTGATGACGGTTGTGGCCATAATCTTTCTTGCGCAATGCCCGGCCGTATCTGCAGAAAACGTGCAGCATACCGAGACGCTCAACGTAGCGGAGCCTCTGGAGTTCGCACAGCTTGTCGTCGAAGGATCGAACGATGAATTCGAAACGGACCTGATTCTGCCCGACGGAAAACGGTGGAACAATGGGCAGGACGATTACGACAAAGGATATGTGTATGTCCGGCTGCCCCAAAAACGCATCTGGCTGCTGAAACAATTGCCTGCCGGCAAATATTCATTGGTCGTTACAGGCCCGAAGGATAGCTATCGCAGCTATGTCAAGGAAAAAATCGACAAGCCCGTAATCCAGTGGGGCGCACCGGCGAATACGACGCTGACGGTGAACGATGATTCGCCGATTCCCCTGAAATGGTCATTTTCCGGCGATGCATCCGGCGGCGCTCTGAAGATTCGATTTTTTCTGCAGCCGGCGGATGGGGGGGAACGATTTCCGGCGGGGGAAGCCTCCCTGAACCATCGCAGCCACGATCTGTATATTCCGGGACCATTGCCCGACGGCGACTATTTGCTGACCGCGGAGGGAGATAACTATACGGCACAGTCCCAGGCGATTGATCCCAAAGTGAAGATCAGCCTTTCACGGGGTGTCACCCCTCCGGGGGTGGAGATCCTTGACGCAAAGCCTGCAGGGCCGCGAGTGAAACTGACATTCAAAATACCGGAATCCGTTTCATGGAAGGGACTGGAAGCCGTTTTTCGATCCGGTTCGCAGCCGGACAAGCCGATTGTCATAAAGTACGGGCCGGAGGATCTGACGGCTGACGAATCGCAGCCTTCGGTATATTCGATTGCGGCAGAGCTGGGACAAAACGGTGAATATTCGGGCGTGATCCGTTGGATTGATGCCGGAGGGTTTCCCGGTCCGGTAAGGGAAATTCCCGCATTCCGGCTGAATATTCGGGATTGGAGCAAAGACGAGGTAAAGTGGTCCATCGGCGACGGGATCACGAATCAGAGGATGGCGGAAGCCCGGGTGAGCGTGCAGACGGTTTCCAGGGTTCAGGTCGTGGAAGGGACCGATATTTTATTCGATCAAACCGTGAACCCTTCAAAGGACAACCCTGCGGTCATTACCATTCCTCTGGATGAAGGGGACCATGCCATCGAATTGCTCATCGCCGATGATGATGGAAATGTGAACACCTACGCCCGGCGCTGGATCGTCGATCATACCCCTCCCCGTCTGGAGATGATTCAGCCGCTGCCCTCTCACAAGAAAATGCCGGGAGGGTTCGCCAGCGGTTTTGCCGAACCCGGCAGCAAGGTATGGGTGAACGGCAAGGAAGCTGCGATCGATCAACAAGGCTACTTCAAAGTGGAGTCGGTTGGAAACAAGCTGGAAATCCGTGTGGCGGACGCGGCAGGGAACGAGACGAAATACGCGTGGGAAAAGGCGTCTTCCGCCTCAATCATGTACTGGGCCTTGATTGCCGGAATCAATCTGATTTTCATATCGGCAGCCTTCCTTCTGTATGTGAAACTGCGAAAAAAAGCGGGTGACAAAGGTTGATGGGACTGTTAGACTTCCTCTCTGCCGCACGGCGGGGGGGAAATTTTTTATGCGAACATATTTTCACTGACATGTACGTGTCAATGTCGGATTGTATAATAGTGGATAGATTGGTGTCGAAGGAGACCCAATTCGGACAGACAGCGTTTCACAAAGGATCGAATACGAGAGGATGGGCTTGATCGATGCTGACAGGAGAAATTCGCAATAAAGTCGATAAAATCTGGACGGATATGTGAGCAGGAGGGATTACCAATCCTTTGACGGTGATCGAACAGCTTACCTACTTGATATTTATCCGCTCGTTGGACGAAAAGGAATTGGAAAACGAGAGCTTCGAGGCGCTTCACGGTGAACCGATGCCGAAAATTTTCCCGCAGGACGAGGAAGGACAGTCCATGCGATGTCCCGTCCCCATAGCCGCTCACAATACATCTCCTATTGTTAAGGGGTAGACATGTTGCCCACTCCACTTAACAAAGGAGAAACCGACATGGGTAGCATACCAAATAACCAGGTCATTTGTAAATGTCTTGATTTGCTCGATTTAAGCGATGAACGCGATAAAACCTTTGATTTTCGCGCTCAAAAGCTTACGGTCGCAAGATTTTCGAAGACGATGATCGTGGCGCAACTTCAACAACTCAGCAGCTTAAGCGCATTTTCGAAAACCTTTTCGATCTCGATGATAAGATACTTCCATCGTCATTCCCGTTGCGCCGTACTTGATGCTATGATACTGTTTGGCGACCAGGAGGTAGCTGCTCGACGACCAGTTCAACGAACCCGGGTCGAAATCATCCAGACCGCGAGTGAAAATGGGTTGTACGGCTTGATCGAACGCCCGGTAAAAGTTCCAGAACTGATGCCATTTGGATTTATCCATCGTAGATATTTTGGACGGGATCAAATAGGAATTCCCCCCAGGCTGGGGAGCATGGATATCAATAAAAAGAGTATAGCGAAATTGTTCGGCAAGCCGCCCAATTTCCCCCTGCATCATTTTTACCTCGGGATGCTGCGGATTCACACTCCAATCACGGTTCATATCTACAGGCGGACGGTTCTTTCCGTATCTGCCTTCTTCCACTCCGTCCAAATCCGCAAAGGGGAAAGCAGTCAAAACCATTCGTTCCCTGATCGTTCTTCCTAATTCCGTTTCGGCCAAAGCTGCCTCTATGATCCCTTCCAGCACATAAGAACCGCTGACTTCCCCGGCATGCTGCCTGGCCACGCATACGACAAGCTGCTTCTCCGTCCCGGTTTCCGTGTCTCCGATCAAAAGCATCGGAAAGTCTCTGCCCTTTTTGGTTTTTCCCAAGATTCTTTGCTTGAAATAAGGACTTTGCCTGCCGGCTGTAAAATGATTCAAATTCTCCATCGTATACGGATAACAAAAAGCGATATATACCGTATCCTCTTCAGGCATGACGGTAAAATGAAACTCCGGCGGATCAATGGAAAATTTCGTCTGTTCTTTGGGAACCCGCACCCATTCCCCTTCCTCGCCATGTCTGATCACCGGCTGAACCTGATCGTAAGTTCCTTTTTCAAATACGCCAAGAACTTGTTCCAAATGTTCCTGGCAAAAATGCAACGTTTTCCCTTTGCCTCCTCTTACTCTGAAATAAAACCATGAGCTTTGCGGGCTGCCATCCAACGGAGCCGAAAAACAAATCGTGTTCCGGTCTTTGAACCGCACAACTGCCACGGCCCCTTCCGGAAAATTGGCGTCTATCATCACATATTCATTCAATACTCCCACGGCTGCGCCAGTGTCGCATCGTCCACTTCCAGTCCGATCAGGGAACAGCGGTTTGAAGATACGGCTTCGTTCATCAGTAAAATCCCCAGTCATTGAGTTTTGTGTATGTTAGCTCGGGTGGAGGATTCTGCAAGTAATTTCTATATATAAAGAAAAGCCCAAGCATTTTCTCCGCTTGAGCTTTTCCAAATTCAAATTTTCGGTAAATGCGGCTCCAGAAATGCTACTTCCTTACGAGCGACACACAGCACTCCACATGTGTCGTCACTATTAAGTGGATACAATTTATTATCCTCGTTGCCAGTATGTGAACACAATTCATTAGATGTTTTTGCTGTTTCTTTTTTCGCATTTTTTCTAGCAGGTTTAAATCTTTCGCCATCAAGACTGTTACTCAATCCCGTTTTATATACAAAAGTAATCATGGCGGGATCTTTGTTTCCGTCTTCATCTATTCCACCAACGATTACTTTTTCAACTACACTTTCAAATACATAACGATCAAAAGTATCAATAACCTCATTTTGTTCTAACACTTTTTTGAAGGCTAATAACCGTTTTTTAATGTCTTTTTCTTCTTCCAAATTCGATAATGACTTTTCTCTTTTTTGTACCTTTTCATTAATTTCTCGCGTCAATGAATTATATTTTTCTTCATACGTTTCTTTATCGATAATATCCTCTAATCTCATGTCCACTAATTTATTCTTTTTGTTTTCTAATCCTTGAATTTCTTTTTCAATTTTAGAAACTTCTTTGTGAATCGTATTGGAACTTAGGGCTTCTTCCATTCGTTGTAAAAATTCTTCTAATACATCCTTATTGTTATTGCACATAATACGGTAACTTTCTAGAAAAGCTTTTTCAATCGCTTCTTCCGGTATTCCTTTACTATCTGGACAAAATCTTTTCCCCTTCTTCGTACTTGTAACACACTGCCAAATCGTCTTACCGTATTTCGTTCCACTATGCCATCTACGTCTTGTTAATGTACTGCCACAATAAGCACAATCAATCATGCAGCTAAAAGCATATTTACGACTGAATTTTTCACGTTTACCACCATTTTTTTCTACCGTATTTCTTCCCCTACTTCGTCTTAATCTGATCTCCTGCGCTTTATCAAATATTTCAGCACTGACAATGGGTTCATGGTGATTTCTTAAATAATATTGATCTTCTTCTCCAAAATTTTCCAATCGACGTTTCGAAATAGGATCCAATGTGAAAGTTTTTCCCATTAAAAGATCGCCTTTATATTTTTCATTCTTAATAATTCCAAGTACCGTCGATTCAGCCCATGTTGGAGTACCTCTTTTAGTTTTATAGCCTAAATTCTCAAGTTCTCTTGCAATAATACTGCCCCCGGCTCCTTCAACATACCTGTGGAATATATAACGAACAATTTCTGCTTCTTTCTCGTTTACAGTTATACTCTTATCTTCTGGGTGATAATCATAACCGAGACAGCCTTGAAAACCGACTAATTCACCTCGTTTCATTTTCATCTTTAATCCTTTTTTTACATTAGAAGATATATTCTCAACTTCTTGTTGTGCTACTGAACTCAACACTACGAGTAACAATTCACCATCCATTGTAAGCGTGTTAATTTTTTCATCTTCAAAATAAACAGCTATATCTCTTTCCTTTAGCATACGGACATATTTCAACGTATCCAATGTATTTCTTGCAAATCTGGATATTGATTTTGTAATGACCATATCAATATCTCCATTCATACAGTCATTAATCAATCGCTGGAAATCTTCCCGCTTTGTTACCTGTGTTCCAGTAATTGCTTCGTCAGCATATATATCAGCTAATACCCATTCCATATTTTTCTTGATTAAATCCGAATAATATGCAACTTGTGACTTATAACTGTTTAACTGGTCTTCTGAATCTGTACTAACTCTACAATACGCTGCAACCCGAAGCCGTTCAATTTCTCTTCCACGTTTTTGGTTAGCCAAGTTACTATTTGCCCTAATCACTTCAACTCCTGACATAATAGCTCCTCCTTTTGTGTTCCTTATATACTTTGTATTATAGCATCGCTAGGAACACAATTCAGCTTGTAATGTCAGAAACAATACCATACTCTTTCATTAATTTGTTTTTTACAATATAATATTCTTTATCTGAAATTAGTTTACGGGTTAGCAGTTGTTTTAACATAGCAATTTGCATACTATATAGAATCAAATTCTGTTTCAAAAAAACGCCCCCTTACCTAATCTATTAAAAAATCAGACGGCTGTTGGTACAGCTCCACGGGAATTTCACCCCTGCAAGTATTTCTTCCAGCCCTACTCATAGCTTGCGACGCTTTGAACGCTCGAACCATGACGGTAGGGGAGTATCATTATCTTTACTGATGGGTTATCGCCAGCAATCCACCACAATTACATTAGATTCACAAATTATCGCTCGTTCCTAACGAAAGTCATGGCGTATGAATCAAGTGGCTCATCATCAGTAGAACGTATCTGATTTTTTGTTTATATTGCACGGCGTTATCTTCCGTGCTTTCTTTGTCAAAGAACAAATATATGATTAATGAAAGGGAAAACCTAACCATTCTGTATTCAAATTTTGAAAGCTAAAACAGATTGCATAAGCTTCGCTCGTAAGCGATCACGTGTATCTTCATCGATGCCCCAATAAGTGTTTCCTTGTTCATCACGGAGCTTACGCATGGATAGGCTTGTCATATAGCTTCCATAATGCAGAACAACTACTTTCATTGCTTCTGGCTCACCCTTATTTGCAGCTAAAATAATTGGGTACGGCAATAAACCACGCTCGTTGTTTTCAATATTAGAATTATTCATCCCATTCATCTGCATGTTCCTCCAAAAATCGCTTTAACCGTTCAAAAGAGCTTGTCCGCCTATACTGAACTGTACTACGTGGAATGTCGAGTAGTTGACCAATTTCCACATCAGACAGTTGAAAAAAATAGTATAGTAGGACAGTGATACGCTTTTCCTTTGGCAAGGTACGCATGGCTTCAGCAAGTAATTTCGGAGTGATTTTCTTTCCAGCCACTTGAAAACTTTGCCCTTCTTCTCCTTCATATTGCTTATCTAAGGTATAGAGTTGATTTTCTTCTTGTGGGGTGAGATCAGAAAATGTCATCTCCTTTGCTTGTCGTTGTTGTCTTTCGTTGAAAATATTGATTGCTTCATTCTTCAATACACGTTTACAAAAAGCATTAAAGGCACAACGAACTTGCCACTCGGTACGATCTGGTTCTATCATGCATTTCCTCTCCCTTCGCAACTGCAAAGGTGGGTGATGATTTCCCCTTTCATAACCTTCAACAAGATTTTTTGTGAAATGCCAAAAATAAGAGAAGTTTTCTTAAAAAAATTGTGAAATGCACAAAAAAAGCCCAACTGAACATAAGCCAGCTAGGCATAAAATTTGACGCTTTCTATTAAATTTTTAGTTATAATAATCTGACAGCACTTTAAGATGTTTCTTGATATGGCTTGCGATATCCAATAAAGGTAAGCATAAATAAACACGGCGATAACCTCCTTCATACCGCCGTGTCCTTAAAAAAGAGCGAACTTAATACACCTTCCGTAATTCTATTTTTTAGAAAAATGGCGGCTTTGAAATTTCTTATTTTCAAAACCGCCGTTTGATATATTATCTTTCTATATACATTTTTCACACTACAAACAACGGTTTTTTAGTTATTTTGGAAACAATGTATAAGACCACGAATAAATAAAATCGGCGATAAAAACAATTCCCCAAATTATTGAGATTCCAAAGGTAACATCATTAGGATAAGGTGATTCTTTTGCTACTCCTTTCTCTATCCATGAAAAATCACTTAAATACATTTTTATCTCTGCGATGCTTTCCGTACCTATGATCCAAAGAATCGCTTGAACTGTAACAAAAATAAATAAATGTATATAGGAAGATTTACGATACTTTTTCGCAATATATTTAGGGTTATTATTCCTTTCAATAATTTTATAGTCTTTGTCAGACAATAATTCAACACCACGTAACGTTCCAATTTTTCTACGCATCCAACGATCTAATCTTATAAAATCAAATATTCCAAATGTAAACGCATAGATAATAAATACAGTAATAACAATTTGAAACGTTGAAATCTCTCCTGTTTGATGATAGACATACAACCCGAGCAGCCCTTCAAGTATTACCATAAACAAAAAGAAGAAAATGAACATAATGCTAAGTCTAGGTTTGTTAAAGAAATAACGAAATATACCAAATAGGATTAGTGCCCCTATAGACAATAATTCGATGAGGATAAACAATTCCCAATTGTATTCAAGAATAAGACCCAACTAAACTCCTCCTTTTTGGGAATGATTAGTATAAGATAATTACAACGGTATATCGAAAAGGAAACCTCTACTTAGATTTATGAACGATTTCTATTTTCAATCTGACTTATCCAATTTAAATCTGCCTCCAAATGTAAGAGTGTACCACTGATTAATAAATATTTATCGTCTTCACCCTGAATAAGTAACTCCGTTTTTAATTTAGTCAACTCCATTACATCTTTCATTATCATTGCTTTTTGTTGCTCAAGCATAATATTTTCTCGATCAAAGTGGATTTTTCGAGCGCAACTCCATTTAAAATGAAAGTCGTCTCTAGTAGAGTAATAAGGTACAGGTTCTAATAACCATTTTTTTAATTCATTTTCACCTTCCGCTTCTAATTTATATAACTTTCTTTCTTGGTCATCTATTCCTGCCGATGACACGAGTTGATCACGAATGAGACGGTCAAGGGTAGTATAAATCTGACCAGGGTTAATCTTTCCCTTGATACTTAGAAGAGACTCTAATTCTACTTTCAATTCGTATCCATGATTTTCTTGTAGGAATAACAATGTTAATATCCCGTACTTTACCGACATAATTTTAACCTTCTTTGAGTGATGACAAAATATTTATTTTACTAGCTGTCGTACTAGAAATCCAAGAGGCAAATAAACTTAGTAAAAGACCAGCAATCAATGCTACTCCAATATTACCAAGAGGTATCTGGAAAGATATGAAATCTCCCAAAAGCTTGGATTTACTAGTAACGTAAAGTAAAATCACACCTGATGCTACGCCTCCAATGACTCCTACCAAACCTATAAGTAACCCCTCACCAATTACCATCTTTCTTACTTGCTGTCTAGTAAATCCAAGCGCCCGCATCGTTCCAATCTCAGATGTACGTTCCAAGGTATTCATCAAAAGAGTATTAGCTGTACCAATACTAGCTAGACCAATAATTAGGAATAGCATAATTAATATTAATTCGTTCATACCAGATAACGCAGAAGTAGTTGATTTAATTTCATCTTCGACAGTTTTAACTTTTGAAAGGTGTTCATTGAAATCTATCCATAACTGATCTCGTAATTCCTCGCTGCTATATTTATCATTTAATGTTAGTAGCATATCAAAACTATTTCTCCAACCAAATTCATTATTTAAATGCTCCTCATCCATAAAGCCAACATATCCTGAATAATGAGAAGTATCCACAACGTCAATGACTTCAAATTTTTGTTTACCAGAAGGAGTATTTACGTGAATGTATTCTCCAACTTTTCCACCCCATTCATCAAAAGCCCGTTTACCGAGCAGGATAGATGGTTTCTTTTGTAACTCTTGATATAACGATTCTTTTTCAATATCTTCAAATAAAATAGGCCCTTTTTTACTTACGGCAAAAATAGAGAATTGTCTATTCTCTCCATTCATTGTTTGCCATGTAATGGGTGTGGCTTCCGTTAATGGGACAACATTTGCTACAGAATCATAAGAAAGTAGAGTTGTTATATCCTCACTAGACCAAGGAGCTTCCGATGTAGCTCTTAGATCACCTCCAAATGTATTTCTAATGTCACGTTCATAACCTTCAGGAGCAGATTCTATAACAGAGCTTAACAATAAGATTACTCCTATCCCTATGGCAAGGATAGCGGAAGTATTGGCATTTCGATTTAATTGCTGCGTAAGGCTATGCGTAGCTAAAATTCCTGAATAGCCAAAAAGTACTTTGAAAATTGGTTTAAAGATCTTACTTATTCCTCTTAGCAAGAATGGGAACAGCAAAATGATACTTGCTAAAATAGCTAGATAGGAAACGAAATGATCAATAAATATAAAAGTAAATAAGCCAACTCCTACAATACCTCTAAACACGTATTGTCTTTTCGATGATTCTGTTTGATTTGCCATTTTTAATGTTAAGAGCACCGAAGTTTTTCCCGCATTGTAAATAGGAAATAAGGAGAAAATAATGGGAAATACAATTCCTATTACTATGGCTGTTATTGTAGGTATTTTCCAATTCAAAGTGTAAACCATGTCAAATTCAAACACACTAAGCAAAATTTGCATAAACATATCGCCAAGCCAAATTCCAATTGGTACCCCTACAGCCGTACCAATTAATGATAAAATTATTACTTCAATTAAAACAAGCCTAGAAATAGAACTTTGTAAATAACCAAAACTTTTCATTATTGCAAATTCCTTTTTTCTCTCCATAACGCTTGTATAAATCATATTAAAGACAATGAATCCACTAATAAGCATAGATAAGCCAGCAATTAAGTAAAAAAATGTATAGAGTCCCCCAATATCGTTACTTTGTCGATCATCTGCGACAACTGGCTGTATATATACACTTGAATTACTAAATTCTTTCTGTAAAGATTGAAAAAGTTTTTCACCTTCTTCATTTGTTTGAAGCCTTACATATGAAAGCTCATTATCCATACTTGTCCATTCTCTTAACAAATCAAGTGGAGCCATGACTCTAAAACTGGTTGATTCAGCACTCTCCCAATTGCTCGGGCTTGCAAGTAACTGTGTATACTCAACTACAGCAGATATTTTAGCCTCTCCCAGATTAGTAAACTGAATGGTATCTCCTACTCTTTTATTTAGTAAATTTGCAAGAACATCGGGTATTACCAATCCCTCATTGTCTAAACTCCCTTCAATAACAGGAAGTTTTAATAAGGAACTGTTTTGATCATCCACACCTGTAATTCGTACAGATCTTTGATTTAGCGATTTATCACTTAGATCTATGAATGCTTGTTTATCAAGTACAAACAATGTTTCAGTAATGATTGGACTGTTTAAATGGGGTAAAACAGTCTCTTCCGAAAAGGTATGTTCATCACTTAAAATCCAATAATCAGCATTTGCTACATACATTTGTTTATAATAATTAAAAACATCGTTTGTTGTTTTATCTGCGATTAACATAGATGTTATAAAGGAAACACCAATGATAATCCCAAGTAATGAAAAGAAAAATCTTTTTTTGTTTTGTGTTATGTTACGCCATGAAATTCGCCACATATTTAGCATAATCTTCATCCTTTCTAGAAATCACCTGATCGACAACTCCATCTTTAAAAAGAATAATTCGATCTGCAAATCCAGCTGCGAAAATATCATGTGTAACCATAACTATTGTTTGATTGTAATCTCGATTAAATTTTGTTATTAAACCAAGAATTTCTTCGGCTGTATTTCTATCTAAATTACCTGTTGGCTCATCTGCCAATAATACGGCAGGTTTGCTAACCAGTGCTCTGGCTATAGCCACACGTTGTTGTTGACCACCGCTAAGCAAATTAGCTCTTTTCTGACCAAGTCCTTTTAATCCAACAGAATCAAGTAATTCTAAAACTAATTGCTTTTTTTCTTTTGTTAAAGTTCCATCTGCATGAAGCGGAAAAGCTATATTTTCTTCTACATTTAAATTAGTAAGTAATTGATAATTTTGGAAAATGAATCCTATATTCTGTCTACGAAATATTGTTCTTTTCTTTTCCGTCATCTTATTTAAATAATGCTGATTAATTATAATATCTCCTTCAGTAGGTATATCAAGACCACCTAACAATTGGAGTAATGTGCTTTTTCCAGAGCCGCTAGGACCCATAATAGCTACAAATTCACCTTCTTGGATTTGTAAACTAACATTTTTTAATACTTTTATTCTTTCTTGTCCTTGTGAAAATTCCTTTTTAAGATTTTTAACCTGAATCACTTTATCAATCCCTCCTATTTTCAATATTATTATATACTAAGTATATAATAATTCAATATATTTTTATTGCAAATGGAGTTTATTACCCTATATATTCCTACTTTCAATAATAAAGCTAATTATTGTTTATATACTAAGTACTTAAAGTGTGGATTTTATTAATAAAGTTTAATAATCATCAATTGTCAAGAATGATAAAAGTGAAACAGGTTTAAATAATAATTTATCCTGAATTTCGAAAG
>NZ_JBCNFP010000081.1:0-57276 GCF_050481165.1 Paenibacillus cisolokensis | reverse complement strand
CGTGAGCATCCGAAACCCTTTTTGCAAGCGCTTACGAAAATAATTAGAATCAAAAGGACCGCGAGGCTTGCCGTTCTGCAGGTGTTCATTTCATCTCATCTCCCCCTCGATGTGTGCCGTTATGAAATCAAGTCGAATAATAGTGAATATTACTAGAAATGTTTCTTCCAATCAAGAAAGCCTATTCATAAAAACCAAGCGATGCCCGTTATATCCCCATTATATAAAACGATCCCCCGGGAAATTCCCGCGGGACGATGATCGTCTGTCTCGAAACTCCGACTTTATCGGCTTATGAAGCTACGAATTCAACCGGATTTTGTTTGGCATACGCCCGCAATTTATGCTGATGTTTTATTTTCCCGTAAAAAAAGCAACCTCGATTCATGGAAAATCGAATCGAGGTTGCCAAAAGATTACGGGAGCAAGCCCAGTTCCGCCCAGTGCGGATGCGCCTCAAGCCGCCGTTCCATGTCGCGGAACGCCTGGAGCGAGCGTCGCAGCTTCGAATAGGCGTCGCCTCCTTCGCTCCAGCCCTGAAAGCCGATCATCCCGTCAAAACCGATCTTTTTCAGCTGTCCGAGCAACGCGAAATTGTCCAGCTCGCCCTCATCCAACGGCTCGATCGTAGCGACATTGCCGAAGCCGTGCGGACTCGGACGGCTGCCGGACAAGTTCACCTGCTTCAGGTACGGCGACACCTCCCGCAGCAAGCCCGCCAGATTGGTCCTGTCAACGGCGTACCAATGGTAGCCGCAGAACACGATGCCAAGATTCGGATGATTGAACCGCCGGCACAGCCGCACCGCATCTTCGTGGCGCTCGATCCAGAAGGACAGATGCGTGTACAGCAAAATGTCGATGTTGCGCCGCTCGCAAATTTTGAGCGCCTGCTCCAGCCACTTGACCGCGATGTCGTCACCCGCCGGGTCCGAAGGACGAAGATGACTGCCGACGGACTGAATCGCCAGTTCGACGGTCGAGCACCCTTCCATCGTCTCCAGCAGCTTCAGAATGCCCTGGTTTCTCGGATGGCTCTCACCCAAAGAGAGGTCCAGCACGACGTATACGCCCGCGACGTCCAGCCCGTATTTCTGCTTGACGCTGCTGAGCTTCGCCGCATCCCGCCACCGCTCCCCGTGCCAGTTGTACAGAAATGCCACTTCCGATTGGGAAATGCCCGTATACCCGGCCAGACCTACATTCAGATAATGGGAAATCATCGTATCGAAATTTCGTTTTCGCAAGCTTTCTTCCGTCTCTCCGACAAGCGGAATCCACAATACTTTTTTGTGCGGCAGCTTCGTTCCGCCATACGCAAAGCCGTAGTTCCACGTGCGGTCTATATAGCCTTTCGTAATGGCCGGCAACGAATACCACCATAACGGAAAAATAAACGCAAGCCCTTCGTTTCGTTTCAGCCTCGCCATTTCGGCTTGAACGCGCGCGGAATAGCTCTTGTGCGGGTTATCCCAGTCGGGTTCGTCTTTTTCGAAGACGAGCGGATCAAATTCCTCCCCGTACTAGTCGGCGATTTCCGCTTCATGGCCGGCATCGGCAAGTCCTTGAACGAAACGTTCGGCAACGGAAAACGTCAGCGAACTTCTTCTCGGATGCGAAACGATCGTCAGCACTTTCATTTGAGCCACTCCCTTAACGGATATTAGTGATCCCAACCGGTACTGCCGCAACAGCGCCCGCCCTGTTCATGAACGATTTTGTCCGGCTGCGGTTCCGCCGGTTAATGCGGGAAAATGCGGTACGACTTCCGCTCCCAATTCTTCGATCACGTCTTCGACAGGACGATGGCCGTACTTGAGGTTGATGATGACATGATTGACGCCCACATTTTGCAGAAACTCAAGAAATTCAATTAATGGTTTGCGCCCGATTTTGAACCCCAAATGAATCGGTACAGGAGCATGATTCGGATCTTCCATCAAATCGATATAGAGCGATTGGCTGAACGGTTTGAATTGATCGGTGAACGTTCGCCAATGTTTGATCAGTTCCGCCTGGAATTTGATATTCCGGGGATAATACATCCAACCGTCGCCGTTTTGGGCAATCCATTCAGGGGACTGCGAGCTGTGGCCGGTTACCAGCAGCGGAATATCCGACAGACGCGGTTTGGGCAGCAGATCCCCGTTCGTCAGGTCGACTCGCTGCGATTGGATCGTCGGAAAACCTTCTTTCCACGCTTGTTTCATGACCGATACGGCTTCCTGAAACAAAGCGCCGCGCTCTTCGAAATTGACGGAGAACGCCGGGAATTCGATAGGCCGGTCCCCGGTCGCCACCCCGAGCACAAGCCGTTCGCCGGACAGGCGGTCGACGGAAGCTGCCGCTTTCGCTACATGCAAAGGATGGCGCAAGGTCAGAATAATGCTTGCGGTCCCCAACGCGATGTTTTGGGTATGGGCGGCTATATACCCCAGATAGACCCACGGATCGTAAATTTGGCCTACATCCCCGAAATACGGGTCATGAAGCGGCACATCCCTGACGAACAATGCGGCAAAATTAAGCTCCTCCGCTCTTTTTGCCAGCTTCAATTGCTTTTCTATGTTCATCTCCGGCACGCTGCCTTCGTAGGATTCCAAAGGAAAGAACAAGCCGAGCGTCAACCGATTCTCTTTAAACATGCGCGAATAACCTTTGTGCTTTTCAAACCGACTCATCTTCGTCCCTCTATATCCATATTCATAAATATCTATAATTATCGATATAATAATATAAAATGAGGCATCCTGCAAGGATCAAAAAGCGGCTTGCAAACATTTCAAATTACAATTCCGTCGATAACCACTCGGTCATTTTTTTGATATTTTCTTCGTCCCTCTTATAATAAGTAAATTGCCCAATGCGTTTTGCTTTTATCAATCCGGCGTTTTGCAGCATGGACAGGTAAAGGGACACGGTCGATTGCGACAATCCCACTTTTTTATGGATGTCGCTTACGCAAACGCCGTCTTCGTTAATATCCCCGTGCAGCGGTTTGGGAAAATGAATCTCCGGATTTTTTAACCACTGTATGATTTGCAGCCTTGTTTCATTGGACAAAGCCTTGAATACGTCCAAAAGTTCCATGGCTACCTCCAGATGCCTGAAATTGTATCATTTTGCGTACGCCGACCTAGCGCCGACGATCGAAGTTTTCATTATTCTAACATTGCGGCGCGTACGGTTGCAATTCAATTGTGGTCTGTCAATCCGCATCTATGAAATGACAATCCGGACGCACGGTCCGTGCGTCCGGAGCGGAGACCAAAGTTCGCGTCATTCTGCGGGCGAAGAGATTTGATTTTGACAGTCTTCGCAAACCCCATAAATCTCGAATCGGTGATTTACGATTTTATAATTTCCGGGAAGGTCCATGTTTTGTTCCAAAGGGCAGTAATCGAATGTCAGCGTCTTTTCACAGTTCAGACAGATCAGATGGTGATGGTGATGAGAATGGCAGCTTCCCTTGAATTTCAATCCGCCGTCCATAAAATAAAATTGCTCCAGAACTCCCATTTCGCTTAACATGCGGAGATTGCGATAAACGGTATCGAAACTGACGCTCGGGTACTTCACGCACATTTGATCGTACACGTCTTTCGGGGACAAGTACCCGTCATGATCGGCAAAAATTTGAGCCAACGTTCTCCGCTGATCGGTAATTCTCCATCCGTTTCTGGACATGACCGCAATCATTTCCTGTACTGTACCGGAACCAGACATTCCATTCCCTTTCCTTTCCGAAAATCGGCCTTGATGTGATCGGATCCGTTCCCATTGCAACGAGCAACTTGATTGACCCTATTGTATCATTTCCGTTGCGCTGTTGCCATGCTGTCGGAGCCATGGTCCCATGACCGCCCGCTCATGACGGTGAAGCGGCATCGCTTGTGTCTATCGCGGCATTCGGCAAATCGTCCGGGAAAAGCCTCCAGTCCCGCTTCATTTCTTCTTCGGTCAGCAAGCAGACATCCAGGCTGGAGATGAGACGGGCCCGATCCATGTCGATCCCGATAAATACCAGCTTGTTGATGCGGTCTCCGTATTCGGGGTTCCATTGTTCGGCCAAATCCGGATTTTCCCTAAGTATGGCTTCCCGTTCTTCCCGGGGCAAAGCGGCAATCCAATATCCCGAAGGTCCGAATTGGATAGACGGCCCCGCCTGACTGAGGCTTTGAGCCAACTGATTGCGGGTGGCGAGCCAGACGATTCCTTTCGCTCTGACGACCTCGGATGGCCAGTCTTCCATCCATCGCATCAGTCTTCCGGGATGGAACGGCTTGACGCGTTCGTAAACAAAAGAGGAAATGCCGTATTCTTCCGTCTCCGGCGTATGGACCGGCTTTTTCAGCTCCTGGATCCAACCGGCCGATGTGCTTGCTTCTTCAAAGTTGAATAAACCGGTGTTCAAAATATCCGACGGATTTACCCGGCCATGCTCGGTCCGAATGATTTTGGCTCGCGGCTGAAGTTTTCGAAGAACGCTCTCCAGCTTCGCAAGCTCGTCCTCTTCCACCATGTCGCATTTGTTCAGCAGCAGCACGTCGCAAAATTCGATCTGGTCGATCAGCAAATCGACAACCTCGCGGGTGTCATCCTCTCCCACAGCCTGGCTCCGATCGAGCAGCGTCTCTCCGGATGAAAAATCATGCCAGAAGCGATAGGCGTCCACAACCGTGACCATGCAGTCGAGCCGGCAATATCGGGACAAGTCGATCCCCTGCTCCTCATCGATATAAGTGAAAGTTTGCGCGACAGGAATCGGTTCGCCGATTCCCGTGGACTCGATCAGGATGTAGTCGAAACGTTGCTCCTTCGCCAATTTCTCCACCTCGCGGAGCAAATCTTCCCGAAGGGTGCAGCAGATGCAGCCGTTGGACATTTCGACCAGCTTTTCGTTTGTCCGCGAAAGTCCTCCCCCATCCTTGATGAGCGAAGCGTCAATATTGACCTCGCTTAAATCGTTGACGATTACCGCCACTTTCAAGCCGTCGCGATTGTTCAACACATGGTTCAGAACCGTTGTTTTGCCCGCTCCCAGATATCCGCTTAATACGGTAACCGGTATTTTGTTTTGCGTCATACCATCACCTTTTAATTGTAATTTTTACGCTTATCGCGCAAGTGTAAAGCCGGGGCTGAAACCCGGCTCGCTTCGCGCTGATTTCGTATCCCTTTCTTAAATGTAATAATTACGTTTAAGGAAATTCTAGCAGGTCATGCTTGTTTCGTCAACCGCTTCGCGATCGGTTTCGCTTCATGCTGCGTATGAGCGTTTTCGTTTCCTCCGTCACCCGATGGGATTCTACAATTTTTTGCAGCGCTTTGTTGTACGTGATATCGTCCAGAGAATGGTTTTGCAGATAGGCCATGGTCGGTTCGGGCAGCTTCACAAAACAGATCGATATCGCCCATGCCACCGCCATTTTCACATAGTAGCCGTCATGCCGGATACGGTCCAGCCATCGCAGCACATCATGAATATATGACTCGTCAATATAATAATTGAGCAGCATGACGACGCCAAAACGGATGTCATATTCCCGGTCCGAAGCCAGATAAGGCTGTAAAAAATGCCATACCCGCTCCTTATGCGAACGGGTGAACTTCAGTCCCGCGCAAAAACTGTCGCATACGGACCAGTTATCGATTTGGGGCACAAATGCGGCAACATAGCGCAAAATTTCTTCGACATCCGCCTTCGCATAGCCGATGACCATGCCCTGCAGCATCACTTCCTCGAAAAATTCATCATCCGCTTGCGCCAGATAGGCGCGCCAATCGCTTCCGGCAATTTCCCGGGCCAGTTTGCGCAGCTGCGGCAAGCGGACGCCCAACACATGATCGACGTTCGGGATCAGCGCAGCCGCGAATTTTTGATAGCCGGCATCAGCCAGTTCCTTTAATTGGTCTTTAATCGTTTTCTCCACTGTATACTCCTTACCGTTCGTTATGGCAACCGTTCGATCCTGTAGAATCCTCCCTATATCTCATTCTACAGTCGGGAACAGAATGAAGCAAAGCCTGATCCGTCCTGCGCCCGCAGCATGGATCAGGCTCCATAGATTCCGCTAGGAAAGTTCGAACCCTTGGAATCGCGATTCCTTTCCGCGCGACTGGCGAAATATTGTGCCATCACGCTATCATAACGATGGATGTGGCTTTCGAAATGCTCGGAAATGCTTATCGATTTGACTGATCGTCGCATTCATTCCTATTCCTCCGGCAAGCCAGATTCCGAACAGGCAACCTTATTTTTGGTAATCGGGTTTGACAAATCCTTCGAACCGGGTTTCGGTCACTTTTTTGAACTCCTCGGATTGATAGGCCTCTACGAGATCTTTTACGAACTGCTTGTCCTTGTCCGCCGTCTTCACCGCTACGAGATTCATATATTGGTCCGGGGTTTCTTCCCCCTCCCTTGGTTTACAAACGATGGCCCTCGGCATTGGAAAGCGAGGCAGTCCTTGCTTCATGCATCTTCGGCATGACATATTCGTGAAATTCGACCAGCTCCTTCAGCGGAAACCGGAACGTAAGCAGCAGCATCTGCACGCCCGCGCTGCGCAGCTCCGCGATTTTATCGGCCACCTGGCTATAGGAACCGATCAGCCCCGTGCGGAATCCTTCGTTGTTCGCGACAAAATCGCTGACGGTTGCGGCACGGGTCCACATGCCTTCGGCTCCTTTCGCCCTTTCCTGGAATTGACGGATCGCGGAATGATCGGCACGCTCCAATATATCCTCGCGGGCTTCCTGTTCGGATTCTCTTGCGATCACAAACGCGTTCACCGCAAACCGAACCGTTCGGCCGTGCTGGGCAGCCATTTCGCTCACCTCGCGAATCTGCTCTATGATTTCAGACGTCGGCGCGCCGTTGATGAAATACCAGTCCGACAGTCTGGCGGCCATGTTCCGCGCTTCCTGGGAGTTCCCCCCCTGAAAAATGACCGGATACGGCCGCTGGTAAGGAAAAGGCCGGATTCTGCCTTCCTTGATCTTGTAATAATGGCCGTCGAAGGTGAACGTTTCGTGCTGCCAAAGTCCTTTCAAAACTTCGATATACTCTTCGGAACGCCGATAGCGCTCGTCGTGGCCGATCCAGGGGACGCCGAACATCTCCTGCTCCTCCTGGAACCAGCCGGTCACCAGATTGACATGCCAACGGCCCGAGCTAATATGATCGATCGTCGCGCCCATCTTCGCCAACGTTACCGGCGGCAAAAAGCCCGGCAGGACGGCGCTGATGAGGCGAATCCGGCGGGTCGCGGCCGCGATCGCCGCCGCCGTCGCCAGCGGATCGAGTTGGCCGCTCCCCGAATTCCCTCCGCCGATCGCTCCGATATAGCGGACGGGATACAAAATCGCCTCGTAGCCGAGATAGTCGGCAAGCTGAGCGAGCCGCAAATTGTAAGCGAAGCTTGCGTCTTTATCCTGCTCGACCGCGGAACGAAGAAAACCGCCCGCAATATTCGAACCCCAGATGGCGAACTGCATGCTCATCGATGCTCACCTTTCCTTTACGCTCTATTCCTTTGCCGCCGGTACGCGATCGTTCGCGGCGTTGCCGATCAGCTTCCACACCGGGTCCGTCAGCTTTGCCTTGTCGTATCCCAGATACTGCGCCGCGTAAGTTCTCACCGGATCGCCCGAGTAAAAGATTTCATACAGCTCGTGGCGGGAGCCTAACGGGCTCGCGATCAAATCCCAGGCCAACTTGAACAGCCTGACGCGCTCCGATGCGGGAATGTCGGCACCGCGATAATATTTTTGCACAAGCGGTCCGATCGGTCCGTCCAGCTCGGCGACCGTGGCCGGAGTCTGCATCAGTCCCCCTGCGGCGAGGTGACGCAAAATGCCGATCGCCCGCGGATAATAACGGCTTCCCAAGTTCCGGGCCGTCGTTAACGGATCGATGGCCGGCAGCCATACTCCGGTCTCCCCGTCCGGTTCCGCCAGCTCCTCGGATACGGCAAGAAGAGCCTTGATCGTCTCCACCTGCACAAGCAGTTCGCCCAGCTTTTCCTGAACATGCAGATGATGGGTGACGCCGATAGCCGTCGATATTTCATTCGCGACCGCGGCGACAAATTTCAGCTTGCTGATCAACCGAACGACCGTCTGATGCTGGCTTAACGCGACGGCGGCTGGGTCCTGGCGGAGTTGCCAGATGGCTTCCGGGTCGTCGTGGATGAAGACGCGTTCCCACGGAACGAACGCATCGTCGAATATAATGACCGCGTCCATCTCGTCGTACTTGGCGCTAAGCGGATAATCTTCGTGGCGATCCGAGGCGAACGATTCCCGGCAGACGACATGAAGCCCCGGAGTGCCGACCGGAACGGCAAACATCGTGGAATACGCCAAGTCCGCGGACGACCTTCGATGAAAAGGAAATACGAAAATCTCGTCCACATAGGGGGCCGCGGTCGCAATCATTTTGGCGCCTCTCACCCATATCCCTTCGCGGTTCTGCTTGACGACCCGCAGATACGCATCCGGATCGCCGGCTTCGGAAGGCCCCTTGGAACGGTCGATTTGCGGATCGTGAAGCGCCGTCGTGGACAGCCAGTCTCCGTCCCGGCTTTGTTCGTAGTAACCGGCTATTTTATCCGCGAACCCTTTTCGGGCGTCGCCCCCCAAACGATGGCGGCTCGCATACCAGCCGGTCAGCAGCGATCTCGAGTATTCGGACAACCGGCTCATCATGCCGAAGGTGGCGTCCGACCAGATTCGAAAAGCCGTATGCCGGCGCAGGATGTCCTCCTTGCCGAACGGCACCAGAAAGGCGGCATTGACCGGCTTGCCGCTGCCGGGGCTGACGAATGTCAAATCGTCCCGGGTGTCCGGTTTTTCCTGCAGATCCAGAAGGGACGAGACGGTGTCCACGGTTCCTTTGAAGGCGGGATGACCGGGAACATCCGCAATGCGCTCGCCCGCAAGCCATACCGTTCTGGCGTCATTGAGGCGTGTACGATAATGCTGGCCCGGCGTTGTCGGATTCATGGAGACCCTCCTCTCTTGCAGCGTGCGTTTGTCTGAAATTCCGCATCAGTCCGGTCAGTTCGCTTTTATCCGCATACAGGTATTGATTGGCATACGTCCTCACCGGATCGCCGGCATAAAAACGCTCGTACAGCTCATGCCGGGAGCCCAGCGGGCTGCCGACCAAATCCCATGCCAATTTGAACAGCCGCACTTTATGTTCCGCGTCGATCTGCTTGCCGGCGTAGCATGTTTTCATCAGGTTCGCGAGCGGTCCATCCAGCTCGCCCAATGTCGACGGCACCTGCATAAACCCGCCTGCTCCGATCTGCTGCAAAATTTCAATGGCTCGCGGATAATAGCGGGTTCCCAAATTTCTCGCCGTTTCGATCGGGCTCAGCGCAGGCAGCACGGTTCCGGCATCGTTGCGGCGGGCTTGAATTTCGGAGACGAGCAAAAGCGCTTTTATGCTTTCCACCTGGGTGACGAGTTCGCCGAGTTTCTCCTGAACGTGCAGGAAGCCGGATGCCCCGATCGAGTCGGCAACCGCAAACGAAACGCCGGCGACAAATTCCAGCTTCGCGAGCAGCCGCACGACGGTTTGATGAAAAGCGAGGGCGTTCGCGGTCTCGTTCATGCGAAGCTCCCAAATGCCTTGAGCGCTTCCCTTCAACAAAACGCGCTCCCAAGGGACCAGCACATCGTCGAATAACAGCACCGCATCCATTTCTTCGTATTTCGCGCTTAACGGGTGGTTGTCGTCTTGAAGGGACGCAAAAGATTCCCTGCAAATGATGTGCAAGCCGGGCAGGTTGGCGGGAACGATCAGGAGATGGGCGTATTGTTGTTCGTTTTCTTTCAGCCGGTAATAAGGGAAGATCAGAAAATCATGGCAGTAAGGGCCGGCCGTCGCGATCATTTTCGCTCCTCTGACGACCACCCCGTCCTCCGTTTCTTTGACGATGCGCAGCACGGCGTCCGGGTGCCGCTGCTCGCTCGGACTTTTGGAACGGTCGATTTGCGGGTCTAGCAACGCGGTCGTAAGGAATAAATCCTTGTCTCTTGCCTCTTCGTAATAGCGTGTAATTTTATCGTCGAAATGCGGATCGAACGAAGCGAATTCGTGCCGTGACGCATACCAGCCTGTAACCAGGGAACGGGCATAATCGGACAGGCGGCTCATCACGCCGTACGTTTCATTCGCCCAATAGGCGAAGGCGTCTCTCCTTTTCTGCAAATCCGCCTTGCTGGCAGGCACGAGAAAGGAGCTATGGGCATAGGCGTTTGTCGCCGGATTCCAAAACCCGACTTGCTCCCGGACGTCCTTGTTGTCCAACGTATCGAAAAGATGCTTTAACGTACGCAATGTGCCCCGAAATGCCGGATGGCCCGTCACATCGTCCAGCCGCTTTCCGTCCAGCCAGATACTCCGTCCATCCTTCAGGCTTTGAATAAATCGTTCTCCGCGTGTCAGCGTCATCATTCTCCTCCCTGAATTTTCTAATTGTTTCGTACCCGCTATGCTTGCCGCTGCAGGGAATCGTTCTTTTCGAATAAAGGAAGCAGTAATTGTCCCGTTCGTTCGGCTTCCTCCAGATGGGGAAACCCGGAAAGTATAAAATGCGTCACGCCAATATCGATATATTCCTGCAGACCTTCTCTGACCTGCTCGGGATTTCCGACGACGGCCGTGCCCGCTCCTTTGCGAACCCGTCCGATGCCGGCCCATTTGTATTTGTCAAACCGGTAATCGCCCTGCAGCAACCGGTTCATTCTCGACTGGGCCACGGAATCGGCTTCCCGGTAATACTGTTTCATCCGCTGCTCGACCGCCGGGTCGATATCCGAAACGAGCCTGTCGGCGGCTTCCCAGGCTTCCTTCTCGGTTTCGCGGACAATAACATGAATGCGTATGCCGAATTCGAGCGTGAACGACAGCGGAGCCGACCATCCAGGAATCCAGAAAAGGGGTTCCGACAGGGACTAAAATCCCGTCAAACCCCACTCGTTCTGCCGTTTTGGCCACTGCAACGATGTAGTCCAGATCGGGTTCCCTTTCGGGCTTGGTCAGACCGATTCGTTCGCCGTCGCCGTTCGTCGGCGTAAACCAGGAAAAACGCACCTTCATCAAATTCTCCTCCCGAAAATGAAAAAAGCTCGTCATTGCAACATGCCGCAGCATCATTGCAACTAGAGCCTTCAGTGGTCTGATGGGCTTTTTTCAGTTCAAAAAGGGGCCTTGAAACTCTCGTCGAACAAGAGAACAAGGCCTCCAACTTGTCAGCTAGGCATTCCCATATGATTACTATGCATTTAACCAAAATTTAACACACGCCTGCCATAGTGTCAATGCGATTTTTCAGAACCGGTCACCGGTCACCACATGATCGGCAATTGAGGGGAAGCTGCGCGCAGCGCTTTTTCCAGCTCGGCTTTAATCCGCTTCAGCCCGTCCTGCGATTCCGCTTCCGCCCGCAGCACCAGGATCGGCTGTGTGTTGGAGCTGCGGACAAGTCCCCAGCCGTCGGGGAACAGCACCCGGACACCGTCCACTTCAACCGTCTCGTAACTTCCGCGGAAATGCTGCTTCACCTTGTTCAAAATGCCGGTTTTTTCATCTTCCCGGCACGGAACCCTCGTCTCGGGCGTCGCGCAATAGCGGGGCACGTCCGCAAAGCATTCCGAAAGACGCTTGTCCGTATGGCTCACGATTCTCAGCAGCCGCCCGGCGGCATACAGCCCGTCATCGAATCCGAAATATTCGTCGCGGAAGAACAAATGGCCCGACATTTCGCCGGTAAACGGCGTATTCAGCCTGCGCATCGAGGCCTTGATATGCGAATGCCCGGTTCGATGAAACACCGGCTTGCCACCCAGCTTCTCGATTTCTTCGATAAGCGCCTTCGAGCATTTGACTTCCACGAGCGCCTCGCAGCCCGGATATTTGGGAAGAATTTCCCGCCAGAACAGGATCATAAGCTGGTCGCCCCATAAAATATTACCCTGCTCGTCGACCACGCCGAGCCGGTCGCCGTCTCCGTCGAACGCGATGCCGAGATCGGCCTGCTCGGCTTTCACCCGCTCGATCAGATCGGTCAAATTTTTCGGATCGACCGGATCCGGGTGATGGTTCGGAAAGTCCGGATTCGATTGGCAGTAAAGCTCCACCACTTCGCAGCCCCAATTTCTCAACGCCTTCGGAGCGAACGGCGATGGCGTGCCGTTCCCGCAGTCGACTACGACTTTCAACTTGCGCGGTCCGAGCACGATTTTTTCTTTCAGCATAGACAAATAGGGCGTTTCGATGTCTTGCCGCTGCAGCAAATCCATATTCCAATCGAACGTTGACGGCAGGTTGTCTTCTTCCGCCAGCCTGCACATCGCTTTTCGCAAGTCCTGGATCGCTTCTCCGTAGATCGTCGAATAATTCATTGCGATCTTGAACCCGTTCTCGTCTCCGGGATTGTGGCTGGCCGTAATCATGACGCCGCTCGGGCGCTTCAAATATTCCAGCGCATAATAGAACATGGGTGTCGTCACTTCGCCGATATCGATGATCTGGCAGCCGGATTGCTGCAGTCCGCTAATGAGCGCCCGGTGAAATTCGGGCGAGGATTTGCGGTTGTCCCGTCCGACCACCACCGTATTCGCGCCGTCCGCTCCGGCCTTTTCCCCGAACGCTCTGCCGAGCAGATAGCAGAAAGGAAGATCGATTTGCTCATAGGCTTTGCCGCGAATATCGTACTCCCGGAACACGTCTCCCGGAATTCGAGTTGTATTACGTTGTGCAAGCTGCATAAGGATCCACCTCTCTCTTCTGATTGATCTGTTTCAGATAAAGCGCCTCTGTAATCAGGTAAGAGATGACCGCTTCCGCACCCTGGTTCAGGTTCGGGCCCGTATCCGTCAATCCGTCGTAACAGCTTCCTTCGGCCGCGTTAACCATGGAAACGCCCGCATCGTTCTCCCCATAGAACCAGTCCCGGCATTTCGCCGCAATTTCCGCATAACGGGTCGTCCCCGTTATCTGGAATGCTTTCGCAGCGGCCAGACACAGCTTCATGACGTCGATCGGCTGCTGGTCCCACAGCGCCCTGCTTTCGCGGCTGCACCACCCTTTGTTGCCGACGGGGCGAATTTGCCCTTTCTCATTCGTCGACAACCGGATTAGAAAATCGAGGCTTTCGGTCGCCACGTTCAAAATCCGGTTATCCCGGACGACTTCATACGCATTCAGCAGCCCCCATGGCAGGATCGCGTTGCTGTACGAGACGACCGGCTCGAACCAGTTCCAGCCGGCAGCGGCCTGCGAACGGTAAGCATCGACCAGCCTTTGCGTCAGCATTTCCAGCTCGTTCATCAAATGACGCGGATAGCGGTGAGCGATCAACAGGCTTAAAGCCGACATCGCATAAGCCTGCCCGCGCAGGAAGCGCATCGCGGACACTTGCGTCAGCGCCTTTTCCAGCACCGTCTCCGCCGCCACGCGGCGCTCCGGCTCCCGCAAGCGCACCAGCGCAAGCGCGGCTGCCCACAAGCAGCGCCCCAGGCAGTCGTCCGACGGCGCTTCCTTCTCCTGCGTGCGGTCGTACGCGATATTGTTGTGAAAATGCCCGTTATCCTTTTGCACCCATAGCAGAAAAGCCAAGTAAGTATCGATCAGATCGTTCAGCTTCCCGGCTTCCTCTTCTCCGGCCAAATCAAGCCATTCCAGACAAGCCCAAAGCGCTCTGGCCTGATCGTCCGTGCTGTACCCTTCCTTGCGGCGGGGAATCCGGCCGAGAGCATGCTCCACGATTCCCGTATCGTCCGTGAGACGGAGAATATGTTTGAAACGATTAACGGACGTTTGCAACTTCTCTCACCCCGGCAAACAACGCCGCATGTTGTCTGCCGATTTCCGGCCAGTGCATCGTTTGGCCGATGCGCCCCATATTGCGGGCACATGCTTCCAGCCGCTCGCGATTTTTCAGAAGCGAAACGATTTTCTCCGTCCACGCAGCCGCGTCCCCGGCGTCGACCAACAGTTCCGGGTAGTCGCGCAACAAATCGGTAGCGTACGAATACGGGGTAGACAATACCGGCCTTCCCAGTCCTACGGCATAAGCCAGCGTTCCGCTAGTAATTTGCTGCAAGCCCGGGTAAGGCGTCACGTAAATGTCGCAAGCCATAATGTGCTTGACCAGATCGGACTCTTCCATGTACCGGTCGATCATGACGACATGCGCGTCCATGCCGTTGCTGCGGATCAGCTCCCGCAGTTCGTCCCGGTAACGCTCGCCTTCCCGCTTTTTCACCTCCGGATGCGTTTGTCCGACAATCGCATACAGCACATCCGGAACTTGCTTGGCGATGTCGGGAAGGATGTTCAAAATCAGCTCCAGTCCTTTGCCGCGGCTCAACAGGCCGAAGGTCATCAAGACGCTGCGGCCGTTCCAGTTCAATTGCTGCCGGAACGCTTCTCTTCGATCGGGATCCGGCTCGGGCGTGCCGTGCGGGATAAAGCATATCTTCTCGACGGGAACGCCGAACGATTCATGCAAGTACTCGATCGCCTTGCGATTCATCACGATAATTTTCGCGCTCTTCTCGGCTATTTCTTGCTGAATATCGCGATAGGGCGGAAGAGGCCGCTCAAATACCGTATGGAACGTCGTCACAAGCGGCTTTTCCAAATGCCGTATGAATTGCAGTATATGGGCTCCCGCTTCGCCGCCGAATATCCCGAATTCATGCTGAAGGGATACGACGTCGATATCGGAATGATTGATTCTTCTGGCCATTTTCACGTAATCGTCCGCTTCGTCGCGGCGCAGCGGCCACAGAATCGGGTCTTCGACAGGCTCTTGCTGGTTGCCGGTAAGCACGACGACCGGGTCTTTGCCTTTCCAGTCCTTCGCGCCGTTCACCGCCTGTCTTAAATGAAACGTATAGGTCGCAAGACCGCACTTTTGCGGTACGTAAGTGCTGACATAAGCGATCCGGGTCATGCCTGCAACACCCCGATCCGGCTCATCACCGCTTCGTGCAAAATATGCTTCGAACCGATCTCGAGATCGTATCCGAAAATGCAATTGTTCATCACGACACCGTTATGGGCCAGGCAGCGGTCCCACATAATCGTCTCCGCGCAGCGCACATGCTTTCCGATTACGCAATCGTTGCCGATCACGCTAAACGGTCCGATAATGGAGCGTTCTCCGATTTTTACATTGTCCCCGATCAGAACCGGAGGAATCAGAAGTACGCCGGAATGAATATCGCAGTTTTTGCCGATCCAGATTCCTTTTCCGTTTTGCCGGCCCGGAAGCGGCAGCCGGTATGCCCGATTTAACAAGTCCCAGTGGATACGGCGGTACCGCTCTTTCGTCCCCATATCCATCCAGTAACCGGAAATGACGGTCCCGTAGACTCCTTCCCCCTTTTCAATCAGTAAAGGAAATGTTTCCCGCTCGATCGATACCTCCTGTTGTTCCGGAATATAGCGCAGCATCTCTTTGTCCATTACATATATTCCGGCATTGATCCGATTGGAAGGCGCTTCTTCCAGGCGAGGTTTTTCCACAAAACGGAGGATGCGTCCTTCTCCGTCCTGCTCGACAACGCCGTAATGCGTCGGGTCGTCCACCTCGGTTAATCCGATCGTCACGCCTCCCCCGTGTCGTTTATGGAATGCGAGCAACGGCTCGATCTCGATTTCATGAACGATATCCGCATTGATGACGATAAACCGGTCGTCCAGATAAGGCTCGGCGTTTTTGATGGCACCGGCAGTGCCGAGCAGCGTTTGTTCCACGGCATACTGAATGTTTACGCCCCATTTCTCGCCCGTGCCGAAATAGTTCTCAATCACTTCGGGGTAATGCTTTACCGCGATAACAAAGTGCCGAATCCCCTGTTTTTTCAGATGAACGATCAGATGTTCCAGCCAAGGGCGGTTAGCCACCAAAGCCATCGGCTTGGGCAAATTTTCCGTCAAAGGTCTTAACCGTGTTCCCAGTCCTCCAGCAAGCAGCAGTGCATTCATATTTCGAACCACCCTCCTAAAAATAAAAAAAGAAGCATTGTTTAAAGCCAGGGATCCTCACGCCTTTCGGCCAACAAAACTCCGTAATACGCGGTCCCCTAAAAGCAACTACGTATTGCGCATTTTGTTTGTGGACAAGCTTGATCTTGCTCGACTTGCCCAGTAAAAATCATTGGTTTTAAAAAATCTTCTTTTGTTTCGATTATGAAGTTTTTAGGAGTTTTCTGCGGGATGCGGCCATATCAGGCTTTGGGAGGAATTTTGAGCGGGCGCTTTCGCCAAACCGCTGCAGATCGTAAGAGGCGGCGAATTGCATTTCTATTTAACCGTTTCATGTTCTCCCTCCTTTCGACTATGTTATTATCACTCGGTAATATTGAGTGCTAACAAAATTTTATTCCGAATAAATGGGCGGCTCAAGTCCTGTTCATGGTAAATAGCGCCGAAATTGGATGGAAATACGGGAAAAATTTCAGAATCTTTATGAATTTCTTTTTATATCTCGATTGCACGCCCGCTCCAGCATGATCCCGAATGCGCAAAGCGCAAAGCCCGCACCGCCATTTCGGCGGAACGGGCTTTAAGCTGCCGTTATTGCTCGATCGCTGCCCCGATCACCTCACCATCGTATTGGCTGGCATCTGCGTTTCGGATTCGCATCGATAATCGCAGATCATTTCAGTCTATCAGAATAGTAAAGCGCCGGTTTCTTCTCGATTGCGCATTTGGCCGGATCATGAACCGCTTCAGGTCCAGCTCCGATTCCGAGCATTCGGCCACATACCGCTCATAATCGTCCATCTCCAGAAGCAGAACCTGGAAACATTCATCATCTTCGCAGTGCAGCATATCTCCGATCAATTTCAATTCGTCCGGCTTGACGAGCTTGCCGCGGCATAATTCCTGAAGCCACTTTTCCTGTATAAACTGGCGTTCTGCCCGTTCTCGGCCGCGAAGCTGATCACGTTCGTCGAGCAGCGCTTTCGCTTTGTCCATGCACTGCGCCAACGACTGCCTCGTTAACGGCTTCAGCAGAAAATCGAGCACGCCCAGCTGAATCGCTTCTTACGCGTAATGGAATTCACCGTATGCGCTCATGACTACAACGGCGATTTCCGGAAATTGCCGCCTCACTTTACGAATGTATTCCAAGCCGTCCAGCACCGGCATACGGATGTCCGTGATGACGAAATCCGGGCGCCAGATCGGCATGTACGCCAAAGCTTCCGCTCCGTTCGCCGCTTCCCCGACGATGCGGAAACCGCGTTCCTGCCAATTCACGAGCAATTGCAGCCCTTCTCTGACATCGGCTTCGTCGTCCACGATAATGGCTCTATACATCGGCACGGCCTCCTCCATTGCGAATCTGTAATGGCAGCAGCAGCGTCACTTTCGCGCCTCTCGGAGCGATGCGCTCCAGTTCGACGCCGAACGGCTCCCCGTACAGATACACGATCCGGTCATGAACATTGCGCAGTCCGATGCTTTTCGTCCCGCTCTCCGGACCGTTATTTTGCAGGGATTGCCGTACTTCCTCCAGCTTCTCGGGCGCAAATCCGGCGCCGTTATCCTCGACCGCGATTCGCAGCGTCCGTTCGTCCGTCCGGACCGACAGATGCAGCAGGCAATTCGTCGCGCTTTTCTCAATACTGTGAATAATCGCATTCTCCACAATCGGCTGAATAATGAACTTGGGAATCCGCAGCCCTTCCGCCGCCGGATCGACTTCCAGGACGAACCTGATTTTCTCTTTGAACCGCAGCTGCTGCAGCCGGATATAGTCCCGGACAAACCCCAGTTCCGTTTCGACCGGAATGAAATCGTCCTGCCAGCTGATGGTTCTCCGGAACAACTGGGCCAGCAGCTCGATTTTTTCAACCGTTTCGTCGTCCCTGCTTCGGAGCGCGCCGGTACGGATCGAATCGAGCGTATTAAACAAAAAATGAGGATTGATCTGGCTTTGAAGCGCTTTCAACTCCGTTTGTTTTTGCTTGAGCTCCAGATCTTTCCGCTTGATCTGACTTTCGTATACTTCTTCGACAAACTCTCTCAATCTTGTGGACATCAGGTTGAAGGTATGGCCCAGCTCGGCGATTTCATCTTTGCCTTCGATTTCGACGATTTTGAAAACAGGGCACGAGCTATTCCAGTCCTTTCAGACGAAATGACGCGTAATGCGTATGGCTTCCCTTGGAGTTGGAAAAACCGATCATGCCGTTCAAATACGGGCGGTCCCGATCCACATACACCAGTTTGACCTCGCCGTCTACGGCGATTTCAAACCGATTGCCCTGAGCCTTGACCCCGATCCGGTACTCTTGGCCAGTCGACCAATTCAAATCGACGCTTGCCAGTTCTCGATAGCCGTTGTCGTTTTTATACAGACAAAGCCGGTTGCCCTCGGCCAATCCGGCGGCATAGGAACGAATCCCGCCCTGCACACGGAATTGGATATTGTGATAACCGCCGAGCTTCGGCATGACCGTTGCGGTGAATTCATAATCCCGCCAGTTCAAATCTCCGGTGTAGCATTCCGCCGTTTCCCCGTAATAGCTTCCGCTCAGCTTCCCTTCGTCGAGCGTCCATTTACCCCGCAAATACGTGAATTGGCTGACTTCGATATGCGTACCGTGCCACTTTTCCAGCCGCTCATGCGCGAAGTCGATGGCATAATCCGGGCTGCCCGTGAAATCTACGTCATCCACGTACACGACGAGCGGTCCCCATCCGCCCTCCGGGATAAACTCTATGCCGGCTTCCAGCAAGCACGCGTTGTCGAGCGCCGGAATGCGGTAGCTCAAATCGAGCCATTGACCCGGCACAACCGTTAATTTCTCCGCATAATGGCGGGTGTCCGCATTCCGGTCCCGCACATACAGTCTATCGCTCTGCTCTCCGACGCGGGCACCTTAACCTTCGCCTTGATCGTTTGCCCCGGATAAAGTTTCGGCGAGAAGCTCGGATCGTACCTGCTGTCGTTGAAGTCTTCCGGACGGTAATACGTCTGGAGGTAGACGCGATAGCCGAAACCGCCGCTTGACCGGTCAAATACCGCTTTGAGCGACCGTTCTCCGCTTGCCGCTTCTTCGGCCGTATTTTCCACAAAGCTTGTAACGTGCTGGTCCTTGTTGTCCCAATCGGTGCGGAACGCATGCGTAGAACCGGGAAACTCGAAATGATATTGCGGACTTTCGCCGTTCAAGATCGGCTTCCACTTGCCGCGAGGCTCCGCGCCGGCGATTTTATAGCCGAGCTTCGCGATATATTCCGCACACCATGGCAGATCGAGCGCGTTCAGCGAGCCGATGACGCTGGAGCAGCACAGAAAGTCGTTGATCGGTTTCCGCCAGGACGGATCGATCCCCTCCAGTCCTACCAGCACCCCCATAATCGTGCCGACGTTCCCGACATTGCAATCCGTATCCCAGCCGCACATATTGCAAATATTGATGGCCCGCGAAAAATCGCCGCCGGAGTACAATAATGACAAGATGATTACCGCGGCATTCGGAATAATATGGCACACGCCCGGGTAGCGGTCATATCCGAAATGATCGTATACGAACCGGAAGCAATCGCGCCAGTTGTCGGGATGCTTGCGGTGAAAGTCGATGACGGCCCGGGCCATTCGGGCATATTCGCAATCGGACGGGATGACGGACAGCCCCGTCTCGATAATGCTGTGCACATCCCGCTCCGTGAACGCCGCCGCAATGCAGGCCGCGATAAACATGCCGCCGTATTTGCCGTTGCCGTCATGCGATACGCTTGCGATCTTCTCCGCATAATGAGCGGCCAGCGGAGCGTTCCCGGGCGCGATAAGCCCCCACACATCGATGAAGATTTGCCCTCCGATCTGCTCGGCGACGGCGGCGCCGTTCTGCTCGATGGACCCTGAGCGCGGAGCCGGTATCCCGTTCCTCAAATTCAGGTATGCCGTATGCTCCGTAGACTTGCCGTAACCGCCCCACCAAAAGAAGCCGTGGCCGTCAGGCGCGTAATTGAGCCAGGTCAGCCCCATCTGCTCCGCGGTAATATCCGGCGTATGCGTATAATCCTCCAGCGCTCTCAGGAAGAACAGCGGGCCGTTCGTATCGTCGTCCGCCGCAAAATTTTTAAAATGATGCAAATACGTCGTAATTTCACCGAAGGTGCGCTGCAGCTGCTCATACGTCCTTCCACATTGCCGCCGTGACGGACGCCGATTACCTTGCCGACCCAACCGGCATACACCTTCTCGATATAATTCTCCGGTATCGGATGATTCGTATGAATCGTCTTGACACTCGATTCGATGGTTGACAAACGTTTCCTCTCCTTTGCAATCGATTTTGCCGCTATTCGGGAAATACCGGTTCTTCGTCCTGTTCCGTGCGCAAAATGAACAAAGCGGACTGCTCGCGATACGCTTGCGGCGTCATCCCGACAATCTGGCGGAATGCGCGATAAAACGGGCTAATATTTTGAAAGCCGCAGCTCATGCAAATTTCCGTTACGGTCCGTTCCGTCCCTGACAGCAGCTTCTTCGCTTCGTTGATGCGCAATTGCGTCAAATATTCTTTAAAACCCTCGCCCATAATGTGCTTAAACAAATGCCGGGCTCTGGAACAGCTCAGCTTGAGCTGCTTCGCCATATCTTCCAGGCCGATATTTTCGCGGAAGCGGTCCCGCAAAAAAGCGAGCGCAGGCTGCAGCCGCATATATTGCTCATATATTTGGTTAAATTGTTCCTTACAGCCCGGATGATTGCTGTAGTGACGGAGGAGCAAGGCGCATATTTGCAGCAAAAGGCCTTTCATGATCTGGCGGTATCCCGCCTGCTTGTTCAACTGTTCGGTTCGCATTTGACGGATCAATTCCCCGATTTGCCGGGCGGCCGGCAGCTCCTTGGCCATTTTATTCGTAAACTTCTTCGGATTATAGACGAATGGCAGCAGCAGCTCCTTGTCGCCGTCGCCGAACAGCTCGGGCCTGAAGTTGACAAACAAATAGTTGCTCGGATCTGCGGCATCCGATTGCGCGATATGACGCTCCAAATTGTTGACGACAAAAATATCCCCTGCGGTCACCTCGTACGTTTTATCGCCGAAATAAAACCAGCCTTTCCCGGAAAGGCACAGGCCGATCTCCAGGGATGCGTGCCAGTGGAACGGCTCGACGTAGGTGCGGGGAGACCACTCGTCGACTCGAAGCGGCATCTCATGATCGTATCGGTACTTTTCTTCCACCTTCTCACCCTTGCGCCCCGATGTTGCGAAATACGTTATAGCTCCGATTCGCGCATTCCGAAATCGCGATCGGGTTAAAGCCTTTTATTCCCGCATACAGCGTATCATGAAATCGGCCGGTCCATCGCTGCGGCAGACGGCTCGCCCCGAGCATCGCGCCCATAACGGACCCCGCCGTCGCGCCGTTGCAGTCCGTATCCCAGCCGCCGAGTACAGCGGTCGTAATCGCTTTCTCGAAATCTCCCCGGGCATAGATCAGGGCGGCGGCGACCAGCGCGGCATTGTTGTTCGTATGAACCCAGTGGTAGTGATTGAACCGGTCCCATATCCGGCCGACCAATTCCTCCTGGCTTGTCGAGGACCGGGCAATTTCGATCGCGGCCCGCACATCGGCGGCCAGCCTGGACGTGCCGGGAATTTCGCTCAAGCCGATTTCGACAGCCTCGTCGATGTCATCGGTGACGAATGCGGCGGATATCATCGCCGCGGCGAACATCTCGCCGTAAATCCCGTTCTTCACATGGGAGAACGAAGCGTCCCGCCATGCCAGCTCCGCGGCCAGTTCCGGATTGCCCGCCGCCCCATAGGCCCAGCCGTCGGCGCGAATCATCGCTCCGATCCATTCCCGGTACGGATTGAGATGCATGCGGACTTTATCCTTCGCCGCCTGCCATTGCTCCTCGCCGATATCCCCGGCCGGGTCAAACAAACGGTGGAAATTGATATACGCTTGTCTCTCCGCCGTAAAGACATCCCCGCAGTCCAGGTATTCGTGCCAGAGCTTCCCGATATCCGGCGTGCTCCAATTCAGACTTTTGCGTTCCAGCATAATCAAGCCGATGATCGTATACCGGAGATCGTCATCCGTCTCCATGTACCGGATATTTTCCCGATAGCTCGGTTCGGAGCCCCACGGCTGCAGACGCAAGCCCAGCTCTTCGGCGCGGGAGCGGCCCGGCGTATAATCGCGAATCGGCCAGGCGTCCGCGCCCTGGAACCAGAGCATAATGTTTTTCCATCCCGGGTTTCCGCCGGCTCCCGCAACGAACGGCTCGTATTCCAGCGGCTTGCCCAAGGCGCAGCCGGCGCATCTCCCCAACCACGCGCCATAAAATTTGTCCTTCCATCGCTCCTCCGGCCAGTCGCGCGTGATTTTCCTCGGTCCTTCCGGCCGGAGATTGCGGATTCCTGCCAAATCCGAAGGTTCCGCGAACGGAAAGTCATGGGCGACCGGCAGCGCCTGCAGCTCGTCATACAGTTGCTGCTGCTTAAGCTCATCCGCCGGCAAGTTCGCGACCTTACTCTCAAATTCGGCCACATCGCTGCCTTCCTCTTTCTTCTGAATCAACTCCAGCCTGATCAGATTCGGCAATTGATCGTAGTACTCCATATCCGCCACCCCGCTACAATTCAAGATACCATTCTCATCTTCATCTTATATAATAATGAGGACGATCGTCTTGCTATAATCAGCTGAAAAATTTCGAAAAACGGCTATAATTCCCTTTCATTGTTTCTGTAAGGCAGCGTAATATAAACCGAAGTCTGATTGATCATCGCCCCCGCTTCGGTTTGATTCAATATTTTCATCAGTACGTATTGAAGCGTCTGCAGGTCGTTGCCGATAGTGAAGAAAAGCGTATCCTGCCACGAATTCCATTGGCCCACCGCTACGAACAAGCCGATTGTCGCCATGACCGGCGTGGACAGCGGCAGCATGATCCGGAAAAAAACGTACAGATCGTTTGCGCCGTCGATATACGCCGATTCGATCAACGAGTCGGGAATCGTCTTGAAGTTGGTGCGAATCAGAATCATATGAAAGGCGCTGATCAGCCCCGGTAAAATATAAACCCAGAACGTATTGTAGATATGAATCGCTTTGAACAAAATAAAGGTCGGGATCAAGCCGCCTGACACGAACATGGTCAAGATGAACAGCGTATTCCAAAACTTGTAGCCTACAAGGTCCCGCTTCGTCAGCGCATAGGCCAGCATCGCCGTACATAACACGGATGTTACGGTTCCGATTACGGTGCGGAGCACGCTCATAACCGCGGCGTCAACCAATGCGTCATACCGGAAGATGACCGCGTAGTTGGACAGCGTAAATTTGCGGGGAAAAAACGTCAGGTCTCCGCGCATGGAATCGACCGCATCATTCAACGAGTAAGCGAGCACATGCAAAAACGGATACAGCGTCACGATCATCAAGCAAACGAGGGCGCAAGTATTGACCGTATCAAAAGCGATATCTTTCCATCTATGTCTCATCCGGTTACCTCTCTTCTTACAGAATGTTGTCCTCGCCCAATCTCTTGGCGATATGGTTCACAATAAACAACAGGACCAGAGATACAACCAGGCGGAACAGGCCGACTGCCGTCGCAAAGGAATACATGGCGTTTCCAAGCCCCATTCTGTACACATACGTATCGATGACTTCGGAGTACTCGCGAACCATCGGATTGCCCAGCAAATAGGAAGGATCGAATCCGGCGTTCAAGATGCCGCTGACGCTCAGGATGAGCAGTACGACGATCGTCGGACGAATGCAGGGCAGCGTAATATGCCACATTTTGCGCAATCGTCCCGCGCCGTCCACGCTGGCCGCATCGTACAATTCGGTGTCTACGGCAGACATGGCGGCAATGTAGATGATGGCGTCCCAACCAATGGACTTCCATACATTGATGCCGACGACCAGTATCCAGAACAAATGAGGCTCGGCGAAGAAAAAGATCGGCTCGTCGATGATCCCCAGCTTCATCAGCATCCGGTTCACCAGCCCGTCGGAAGGCGACAGGAGCGTCAGAAAAAGGTTGGCGACGACCACATACGAGATGAAATGGGGGAGATACGATACCGTTTGGACCGTACGTTTGAAGAAGACGCCTTTCACTTCATTCAGCAATAGCGCCAGAATAACGGCTCCCAATGTGCCGAATACGATATTCAGCACGCTGATCGCCAATGTGTTGCGGAGCAGCGCAAATAACATTTCATCCTGGAAAAACGCCTGGAAATGCTTGAACCCGACCCACGCGCTGCCCATAATCCCTTTTCCCGGATTATAATCCTGGAAAGCCATAATCCAGCCCCAAATCGGCGCGTAACAAAATACAATCGCCCAAATGACAAACGGAATACTGAAGCAGAGCAGTATTTTCTGCTTTCTGAGCTTCCTCCACAGCCGTCCCCGCTGCAAGGCAGCGGTCAAATCCGGAACGGACCCGCTTTGCGCATTATTCATTTCGATACATCCTCTCTGTATACAAGCCCCGTCGTCATCACTGTTCTTTCCGGTAAGGCTCCATGGACTTCAGTTACCACTCCCGTCTTCAAGTTTTGGTGAAAGCGTATACATCTTATGATGCTATCATACAGCAGGAGGCAAAAGGAGAATATCCAAATTACTGGACATTCATATTTGTAAACGATCTTTTTGGGGCTGTCCGGATTACGGACGATTGCGAAAAACGTAGTGGGCACGAATCGCGAGGTTAGGGTAAGAGCTGGAGAGAAACCCGGCTTGGCGTCGCCTTCCGCCGGGAAGCGGCGGAGAGCATGGACCGTGGCAGTCCGATGCCGATTTCGAACCGGGCGACAAGTCCCGGTTCGATTCGGATCGGGGGCGGCTATGCCGCGACGATGCGGCGCATCATCTGCGGGCCAGCAAATACAGAAAATACGGCGCGCCGATCACCGCGGCGACGATGCCGGCGGGAATTTCGGACGGCTCGAGAATCCAGCGGCCGATCGTATCGGCCACTATGAGCAGAAGCGAGCCGGTCAGCGCGGATGTCGGCAGAAGCAGCCGATGCTGCGGACCGACGAGACGGCGCGCCAGATGGGGGCCGATCAGGCCGATGAAGCCGATGCCGCCGCTTACCGCGACGGATGTGCCGGCCAGGCCCACAGCGGACGCCAGCAGGGCGAGCCGCTCCTTCTCGACGGGCGCGCCCAATCCCGCGGCCGTCTGTTCGCCGAGGTTCAACACGTCGAGCGCGCGCGCCTTGCTGTAAACGTACGGAAGAAGCAGACAGATCCACGGAAGAAGCGCAAGCACGTATTTCCAGTTCGATCCCCATATGCTCCCGGCGAGCCATGTCGCGACGAACTGATATTTTTCCGGATTCAGCCGCAGCGTCAGCACGATCATCGCCGCATTGATGCCCGCGGCAACCGCAATGCCGGCGAGCACAAGTCTGGTCGGTGAGATACCTTCATGCCGCTTGTACGCAAATGCATAGACGAGCAGCGCCGCCAGCCCCGACCCGAGCAGGGCGAGCAGCGGGAGCAAAAAGATCGAACCGATCGGCAATGACGGGAATAGCGAGACAACGAGCATGACGAACAGCCCTGCGCCGGCATTGATGCCGAGAATGCCGGGGTCGGCCAGCGCATTGCGGGAAACGCCCTGCAGAATGCAGCCGGACACAGCCAATCCGGCGCCCGCCAAAATGGCGATGACGATGCGCGGCAGCCGGAACTCGAACAATACGAGCGACTGCTTGTCCGTTCCCATGCCGAACAATGTCGTGATGACTTCAACCGGCGTCAGCGGCGTATAGCCGACGTTCATGCTGAACACAAATGCGGCGACGACGAGGGCACCGATGATCGCCATCACCGCAATGCCCCGCCTTATTCTGCGGCGTTGGCCGGTTAACACCTGGTACGTTTCCACTACAATCCTCTCCTCTCTTTACGCGCCAGATAAAGAAAGAACGGCACGCCAAGCAGCGCGATCAGCGCCCCGAGCGGAATTTCGCTGGGAGGATTGATCGTTCTCGCCGCCAGATCGGAGAGAATGACGAGCAGGCTGCCGAGTATCGCCGAGCACGGAATGATCCAGCGGTAATCGACGCCGACAAGGTAGCGTGTAAGGTGGGGAATGATCAGGCCGACAAATCCGACGGCCCCGACGACCGCGACGGCGGAGCCGGCCAGCACAAGCACGACGACCATCCCCGCGAGCTTGACGAGTCCGGTCCGCTGTCCGAGACCTGCCGCGACTTCTTCTCCCAGACTGAGCAGCGTGATCGAACGGGACAGCATGATCGCGGCGAGCAGCGCGCCGGCGACCCACGGCGCCATCAATCCGAGCTGCTCCCATGTCGTCCCCGCCACGCCGCCCGCAAACCAGAACGCCAGGTCCTGGCCGATGTGGAAATATAGCGCGATGCCTTCGCTGAGCGCCGTCATCAGGGCGCTGACCGCGGCTCCGGCGAGCACAAGGCGAAGCGGCGTCAATCCTCCCCGCGCCAGCGAACCGATGCCGTAAACGAGCCCGGCGCCGATACCCGCGCCGACGAAAGCGTACAAAATAAGCGTCATAAACGACAGTCCGGGAAAAAAGGCGAAGCATATCGCCATCATGAGGCCCGCTCCGGCATTCAGGCCCAAAAGGCCGGAATCCGCCATCGGGTTGCGCGTCATCCCTTGCATCATCGCCCCCGCGACGGCTAAGCTCGCGCCGACCATCGCCCCGCCCAGCACGCGGGGAAGGCGAAGTTCCCGTATGATCTGATGCGCGGTCAAGTCCGGATTGAAACGAAATATCGCTTCCCACACTGTCATCCAATCGATATCCGCCGCGCCGAACATTACGGATACGGCGACGAAAACGACGAGGGCGATGAAGCCGCCGAACAGAATAATGGCGGCGGCCAGCGGCCTGGACCGGATGACCGGCGCGGACGGCTGAGCCGCATCATTCGTCATGTCGGATACAGCTTGCATATCGGTTCTCCTTTACTTCGATGTTACGGTTTTGCATGTTGTTCGTTTCCGGCAATGCCGCAATGTAAGCTAAAATCTTGGATCGGGTCTTTCCTCCGTTCGTATGTCGTGATAATGATACTCATTATCGTATATTATATCGATTTGCTTTCCCTGTCTATAACTTTCGGCAAAAATTATATCGTGCGATCGGCTTCCATACGCGAAAAAAAAAGAGATCAATCAGTCCTCTGATTCATCTCTTTTCACATCTTCATATCTCTTTTTATATCTCTATTCACATATCGCTTTCTTTTATTGCTTTTTCATATATGCACGGAGCCCCCGGGCAAGCGGCCATTCCATCCGGCCGCTTGCCCGGCCGCCGATTCGCTTCAGCGCAGCCGCAAGGCCGCTTCGTTCCACAGCAGTTCCTTGCGGAATTGGCGAACATCGGTTCCTTGGCGAATGACGGCGCATTCGATGCCGGCCAGTTCCGCCCAATCCTCCAGCTGCTCCGTCGTCACCTTGTACGACAGCACCGTATGATGCGCGCCGCCGGCGTATATCCATGCTTCGGCCGACTCGGCCAGCGAAGGCTGCGGCTTCCACAGCACACGGGCCACCGGCAGCTTCGGCATCCTCCGGTCCGGCTGCACCGCCTCCACCTCGTTCACGATGAGACGGAACCGGTGTCCGAGATCGACGAGCGATGCGTTGACGGCGGAGCCCGACCGTCCGTCGAATATCATCCGCGCCGGATCGCTCTTGCCGCCGATGCCGAGCGGATGGACTTCGATCCGCGGTTTAGTCGCGGCAATGGTCGGACATACCTCCAGCATATGAGCACCCAGTATCATTTCGTTACCCGGTTCGAGGTGGTACGTATAGTCCTCCATAAACGACGTCGATTCGTTGCCGGCCATCACTTTCATCACTCGCGTCAGCGCCGCCGTCTTCCAGTCCCCTTCTCCTCCGAAACCGTAACCGGCCGCCATCAGGCGCTGGACCGCAAGTCCCGGCAGCTGCTTCATCCCGTGCAAATCTTCGAATGTCGTCGTAAACGCCTGGAAGCCTCCTTCCTCGAGAAACGACTTTAGGCCAAGCTCGATACGGGCCTGTTCGGCGACGGCGTCCCACAGCGCCGGATTGCCGCGCGTATCGGCGGATATGTCGTACGTTTCGGCGTATTCGTCCAGCAGCCGTCTCACATCCGCTTCGGAAACCGCTTTCATCCGGTCCACGAGATCGCCGATCCCGTAGCCGTCGACCGCCCAGCCGAATTTCACCTGCGCCTCGACCTTGTCGCCCTCGGTCACCGCGACCTGGCGCATATTGTCGCCGAACCGCGCGACCTTTAACCCGCGGCTGGCGGTATAAGCGACGGCCGTTCGCATCCAGGCGGCTATGCGCTCCCGCACCCGCGCATCCTCCCAGTATCCGACGACCACTTTACGGGCGATGCCGAGCCTTGCTCCGATAAATCCGTATTCGCGGTCGCCGTGCGCCGATTGATTCAAATTCATGAAATCCATATCGATGCTGTCCCATGGAATATCCCGGTTAAATTGCGTATGAAGATGCAGCAGCGGCTTGCGCAGCTCCGACAGGCCGGCAATCCACATTTTCGCCGGCGAGAACGTGTGCATCCACGTGATTACGCCTGCGCAGCGTTCGTCGGCATTGGCTTCCAGACAGAGCCGCCGGATGCTCTCCGGCGACGTCAACACCTGCTTGAACGCGACCGCAAACGGCAGCGCATCGTCGGCATCCAATCGTTCCGCTATGTAGCGGGAATGCTTCTCGACCTGCTCCAGCGTCTCCGGTCCGTACAAGTGCTGGCTTCCCGTTACGAACCAAAATGTATACGGCTTCGTATGCAGCATAAGAAAACGCCTCCTTCGGCAACTTAAAATGACACAACCTTGATTCATCTTGTACGTACAAGTTACCTCTCCATTGTAGCCGGATTCTCCTGCCGATTCAATATGCCTGAAGCCGCCATTCGCGAATTATTTTACCGCCAGCACACGGTATGAACGGTTGCAGAACGAGCAGCGAAACACCATGCCGTCCTCGCCTTGCATCAGCTTGAGCCTGTCGTCGTCTTCCGGCTCCAGAATCGCTCTGCCGTGCTCGTCCGTATCCGCCGTATCGAAAAAATCCACCCGGTTGCCGCAATCGCATACGAAGGTCAAAACCATCTTGCTTTCTCCTTTCCGCTTTTTCGATAATACTTGACATTGATACATTTTGTATCATAAAGTACTAGTAGCAGGTAAGAGTACACCGGTACTTCCTTTTTCCGGAAGCCCGGTCTGGCGAGGAGTAATACGATGACGATGGGAGAACGTTTAAAGGAACTGCGTCTGAAAAGAAATTTATCACAAGAAGAAGTGGCCAGACAAATCGGCATTACCCGCTCGGCATACAGTCATTACGAAATCAACAACCGGCAGCCCGTTTATGAAACGCTGATCAAACTGTCCGACTTTTTCGGCGTATCGGTCGATTACATGATCGGCGGCGTGCACAGCCGCGGCGCTCCCCAAGTGACGCCGGAAGCAATCGAAATCATCCGTCTGCTCGACGACATGGATCAGGAAAAGCGCCAAAAGTCACTCGACAAAATCAGGGATGCGATCCGGCAAGCCGACTAGAAGCCCCGGCCGACCGCCAGGCGCCCTCGAACCCCCGCTGCGCGCCGGGACTCTGCCCCGCCGCCTACGCCCGGTCAGGCCGCTTTCGCGCATTGGCCGCCGCCCTTTCGACAATGAGCCGGAACGCGGTCCCGGAACCGCTCGGACAAGCCTATGGCCGCCGTCAGCAGAGGCGCCGGCCAGATGACGGCGAATGGCGAACCGGCGGCCGCCATCGCCTTCCGGCATGGCGCCGCTTTGTCTTGGGCGGCCGTTGCCACCCTTTCGGCCAAAGCGATCGGACGCAGGCAGGAACCGACGCCGGCATAACGGGCGCCGTAGGCGCGGACAGCGCAAGGGAAGCGGCCGATAAGACTAAGACGCTCCGCCCTGCCGTCTATTCACCAGCCTCCGCTTCCTTTCACTTCCTTTGCCGGCAGCCTGATCCGGAATACGCTGCCTTCGCCGGGAACGCTGTCGGCCTCGATCGTGCCGCCGTGCGTTTCCACGATTTCTTTGGCGATCGCAAGCCCAAGTCCGCTGCCGCTGCATTTCGCGGAATTTCGCGACTTGTCCTTCTTATAGAAACGATCGAACAGGAACGGCATGTCCTCCGGATCGATCCCCGGTCCCGTATCATGCACGGCGATTTCCAGCCGGTTGTCGCGGGGACGGTAATCGAACACGATATGGATGCGGCCGCCGCTTTCCATATGATCGAGAGCGTTGTAGATCAAATTCGCCATCACCTGGTCCATACGCGCCGTATCGATGCGGATGACCGCATGCTCCGGATTCCACGGCGCGCCGCCGGAGCGGAAGCTGCAGTCCAGCTTGATCCCTCTCGTTCCCGCATCGATTTCGTAATGCTCGCACAGCCGCGCCGCCCAATCCGCCAGCTTCACATCGCCGAACTGGAACGGGATTTGCCCCGCTTCCAGCTTCGACAGCTCGAACAAATCCTGAATCAGTCCGTTCAGCGCTCCCAGCTTGTTCAGCATCATGCCGATATATTTGTCCTGCTGCTTCGGATCTTTCACCACACCGTCCTTCATCGCTTCCAGATAACCTCGGACAAGCGTCAGCGGCGTCCGCAAATCATGCGAAATATTCGTGATCAGATGTCGTCTCGAACGCTCCATCCGCTCCAGTTCCCGGTTCGTACGCTCCAGCGTTTCGTTGGAACGCCTCAACTCTTCCGTCCGCTGCGCAATCCGCTCTTCCAAGTGGGCGTTCAGCTCGCGAAGCTCGCCGGTTACTTGACCGACGCGCCGCAGCGCGCCGGAAAACCGGCCGGATATAATAAGCGCCTGCATCAGAATGAAAAAATAAAGTCCGAACGGCACCAGTTCCGTCGATTGCAGCCATTCGTTGTACATCAGCATGTCATGGACAACCGTAACCGCGAACGCGAGTATGCCGGTCATGGCGAACGCCGCGCTTTCCCGTTTGCGCCAGCAAGCCAGCGCCATGACATACAGCGAATAGACGCAAACGACGAAAATGTACAGTTGATATCCTCCCAGCAGCTTCGTGTAGACGATGGACGGCGTCGACAGCGCGAGCAGCGCCAGCGCACCGCCGCTTATGAGCGCCGCCCGCATAAAGGCTTTGGAGGCTTCGCCCGGAAACAGCCGGTAAATATAAGCGTATCCTGCGACACCGCTCAGCGCGAACGAGATGTAATCGATCTTCATGCCAATCTCCCAGCCGAGCGGGAGCCATTGCAGCAAAATCGCTTCGCCGGTCACGCTGATCCGCGCGGCTACGAACAGGCACAGCAATCCGAAATATAAAGTAAACCCTTCCTGTCTGCGCAGCACGTACAAGCCGATATGATAAAAGCCGATAATGAGCAGGCTGCCCAAAACGATCATCGTAATGGCCGTTTTTTTCATCTGGGCGGCGATTAGCGTCTGGCTCGTCCCGACAGTCAGATTTTGGCGAATACCGCCCTTGCGATGCTCGTAGTTGGAAACCTGCAACACCAATTCCACCGTTCGGGCGCCGCGCTGCAGGATGACGATGCGAGGCGTTTGTTCCGCTCGCGATTGCGACGCTTCGACAGCCACCCTTCCGGCCGACGCCAGCTCGCGCCCGTTCGCCCACAGCTTGTATGCGGTCAGAATATTCGGGATATGAAGCGCGAACGGCTCGTCCCCATCCGGCAGCCGGATGTTCAGCCGGTATGTCGCGTAGCCCTGGCCGCCCTTCATTCCGCTTTCTTCCGGATAGTAATTCCATGTCCCCGGCACCTGCACGGGCAAGCCGGCAACCCGCTGCCAATCCGTATCCGGAGGAAGCAGACGGCTGCCGTAGAACATCCATTCTCCCGCCAACGGCACCGTTCCGTCGCGTTCAAAGTTCCAGCCGCTCAGATCCAGCGTTCCCCCTTCGGCCCGGGGCGCGGCGGCGCCGGCCGGCGCTGCGTATCCGGCGAAGCATAACCCGATCATAACGGAGCAGACGGCTGCCCACACGATCCTGCGCACCGGTATCCCTCCACGTGCTCATTGATTCAACATTCGCGCTTCGTTATAATAGTCGAGAAAGCAAGGAGGATGGAAGATGAACGGTTGCAAAATTCTGGTTGTCGACGACGAACCGGAAATGACGGAACTCATCAGTCTATATCTCCAACGTGAAGGATATCACGTCCATACGGCAGACAACGGTTCAGACGCCCTGGCCATGGCAAGCGCCGTCCGTCCGGATCTGATCCTGTTGGATATTCTGCTCAAAGGGATCGACGGCATCGAAGTCTGTCAGCAACTTCGCCGTTACTCGGACGTTCCCATCCTGTTTCTCAGCTGCAAAAGCGACGATACCGACATTATACACGGTTTGTCGGTCGGAGGCGACGATTATATTACGAAGCCGTTCAGCCCGAGTCAGCTTGTGGCGCGGGTTAAGGCCCATTTGCGCCGAAGCGCGAGGCTTTCCGGCATGCAGCCGGATGAAGAGGAAACGATTCGGTTCGACGGGCTGGTCATCGATCTGGCGGGCCGGACAGTCGAAGTGAACGGCAAACCGGTCGCCCTGTCGGCCAAGGAATTCGACCTGCTCGCTTTTCTGGCCAAAACCCCGAACCGCGTATTCGAATTGGATCTGCTTTACCAGGAAGTCTGGGGAACTGACAGTATGGGCGATACTCGGACGTTGATGGTTCATATCAGCAATCTGCGCAAAAAAATCGAAAACAACCCGGCAAATCCGAAGTGGATCGTCAATGTGCGGGGTGTCGGATACAAATTTAACGCCAAGGAAGGAATCGCATCGCATGTACATCGCTAAAGACTGGAACGACTACGAATTGCTCGACACCGGAGGAGGGGAAAAGCTGGAACGGTGGGGCAGCTACATTTTGCGCCGCCCCGATCCGCAAATCATCTGGCCGATCGAACGCGAGACGGAACGCTGGAAACAGGCTGACGGCCATTACCACCGCAGCTCTTCGGGAGGAGGCCGGTGGCAGTTCCGGACCGCCTTGCCCGAGCGCTGGACCATCTCTTACGGCGACTTGAAATTTTACATCAAGCCGACCAACTTCAAGCATACCGGCCTGTTCCCGGAACAGGCCGTTAATTGGCAATGGATGATGGACAAGATCCGGAACGCAGGCAGGCCGATCCGCCTGCTCAATCTGTTCGCCTACACCGGCGGCGCTACCGTTGCGGCCGCCGCCGCAGGCGCGGAAGTATGCCATGTCGACGCCGCCAAAGGAATGGTGCAGTGGGCGAAAGACAACGTCCGGCTGTCCGGGCTCGAATCCCGCCCCGTCCGCTTCATTACGGACGATGTATTCAAGTTCGTACAACGGGAACAGCGCCGCGGCAACAAATACGACGCGCTCATTATGGACCCTCCCTCGTACGGACGCGGACCGGGCGGCGAAATGTGGAAGCTGGAGCAGAGCCTGTACCCGTTTTTGCAATCGTGCATGTCCATTATATCGGACCGTCCGCTGTTCGTGCTCATCAATTCGTATACGACCGGCCTGTCGCCGATCGTCCTGCACAATATGCTGCACCTTACGATGCAGCGGAGATTCGGCGGCAGCATTACCGCGGGCGAAATCGGCTTGCCGGTGACAGCCTCCGGCCTGACGCTACCGTGCGGCATTCTCGGGCGTTGGGAAGCAAAGCGATGACGATGAAGCCGGAAATTCCGATTCTGTACGAGGACAACCATTTGCTGGCGGTCGTCAAGCCTCCCGGCATTCCGTCGCAAGGGGACGATTCCGGCGATCCCGACATGCTTACCCTGCTTCGCGAAGACCTGAAACGTCGCTACAACAAGCCGGGCAACGTGTATCTCGGACTCGTCCACCGTCTCGACCGCCCGGCCGGCGGCGCCATGCTGTTCGCGAAAACGTCGAAAGCCGCTTCGCGGCTCTCCGACGCCGTACGGACACGGGCGTTCGGCAAATCGTACATCGCCGTTGTCCACGGCTCGCCAAAGCCGGCATCCGCCAGGCTGACCCATTATTTGCTCAAGGATGCGGCGCGCAACCGGGTAACGGCGCTCCCGGGGCCGGCGCCCGGCGCCAAGGAAGCCGTCCTGACTTACCGGACGGCCGGTCAGGCGAACGGCTTGACGCTCGTCGCCGTCACGCTCCATACCGGACGGCCGCATCAAATCCGCGCGCAGATGGCCGCCATCGGCTGCCCGCTTGCCGGCGACGTCAAGTACGGCGGCAGCAAGCCGGAGGATGGCCGGACGATAGCGCTATGGTCGGCCATGGTCGCCGTCGCCCACCCGGTCACCAAGCAGTGGATGACGTTTCGCTCCCTTCCTCCCGCCCATGCGGCTCCATGGCGCCTATGGCCGGAAGAGCAGCTCGCGGCAGCGGCGGCAATGGCCGAAACGGATGCGGCGGAATAACCGCGGAATATAAAAAAGAACGGCCAGGAAAGTGATAGCGTAGCGAATCGCCGCCTGAGCTGCCTGGACAGAGCATGGATAGGCAAAACAATGCAAAAGCAATGCTGCAAAAGTGCAGCTTTTTCGGGCATAAAATAGCCAAAACGCGAAAATTCCTGCGATAATGCAGTATTTTTGCCCCGTCCAAGCCAGATTGGCGAAAACTGCCAAAATATACTGTATTTTTGCAGGATTTTGCGCCATAGTCATTTATTTGGGCCAAAATTCCTGTATTTTTGCAGCTTTTCCGCCAAAGTAATCTGCCGGGAGCGGGGGGGCGCTGAAGGCGGTGCACGCCGACGGACCGGCGGCGATTAGACGGAAGACGCGGTGCACGCCGACGGACCGGCGGCAATTAGATGGATGGCGAGGCACACTGATGGATCGACGGCGATTAACGGAAGACGCGGAGCGCACTGACGGACCGGCGGCGATTGGACCGAATGGCGGGGCGCACTGACGGACCGGCGGCGATTGGACCGAATGGCGGGGCGTACAGACGGACCGGCGGCGATTGGACGGATGGCGGTGCACGCCGACGGACCGGCGGCGATTGGACGAATGTCGGGGCACACCGACGGACCGGCGGCGATTGGACGAATAGCGGGACGCTCCGACGGACCGGCGACAATTAGATGGATGGCGAGGCGCACAGACTGACCGGTGGCGATTGGACGGATGGTGCGGACGGTTAGAAAAGAGAGAGCCGAGAACCGTCTTCGGGCGAATCGCCCGAAGACGGTCTTTTGGCTCTCTATCGTCTATTTACATGACAGCCTTCTTCTTGATGGCCGGTTGAATGAGCTGCGACGGCTCCGTATCCATGCCGGCGATCTTGCCGAGCAAATATACGAGCAGCTGTTGGTTATGGACGGAAATGCGGTCCAGCGATTCCCGAACGATCGAATCTCTGACGTTCACGCCTCTGGAAACTTCCGACTCGCCCTTCTCCGTCAGCGTCACCCATACGATCCGGCGGTCGCCGGCGTCGCGCGTCCGTTCGATCAGGCCGTTTCGCTCCATACGGTCAAGCAGCGTCGTTATGGCGGCAGGCGTAGTCGACAAATATTGGAGAAGATCGGACGGCTTCATCGGCTGATGCTCCGCAAGCAGCTCCAGCACGTTCAACTGCCCTTCCGTCAGTCCGGGCGCCAATTCCTCCTCCAGCCTGATTTTCCACTCCTTCGTCAGCTTCATCCAAATTCGGGCAAATTGTTCCGACATCCTATCCGTCACCAACTTCCTATGATCGATTTTCTTATAATTATACCATGGCGCTTTGTCGAATAAAAGGTTAATGCAATTAATAATTTGCGCCATTAATCGACGAAAACGACGAACCATTTGACACGGGAAGACATAAATTGGCATATAGGCTGATGCCCCGGCTCGAAACCGATCGTTTCAAGGAGCGTGAACCAAAAGTGGACGACAAAAAAACGGAAATTGTTCGCAAAATTCGCGCGCTAGACATAATAAAAGACCCGCAATGGCTGGAAAAACCCGATGAACCGGTGCCATTGTGGGTCATGTTCGACGCCATTATTCAATTATTGGAGCGGCTCGATCCGCCCCATCGCCCTTATGATTGATGCCCGCCGCCTGCCAGCGGGAACAGCGCGATGACGGCATCGCCCTTCTCCAGCGGCACCAGCGAGCGTCCGACCGATTTCCGTTCTTCGATCGGCGCCTTCTCCGTCCATACCGTATGCTGCTGCCCGGACGCCGTCAGCACGACAAGCTCGCTAGCTTCCTTGCACCGGTAAGCGCCGGCCAGCGCGGAGCCGTTCGGCCGAACCCGCTTGCCTTCCTTGAACTCGAAGGTGGCGATACCTTTGCCTCCGCGCCCCTGGACCGGGTAATCGACCAGCAGCGTCCGCTTGCCGAAGCCGAGATCGGACAATACGAGCAGTTCCCCTTCATCGTCCACCAGCTCCGCCGCCACGACTTCGTCGTTTTCCTTCAACTGGATGCCGCGTACGCCGCCGGCCGCCCGTCCCATCGCGTTCACTTCATTCTCCGCGAAGCGGATGGCCATTCCGTTCTTGCTGACGAGCAGAACATGCTGCGTGTTGTCCGACGGCAGGACGCGCACCACCTCATCGCCGTCCGCCACTTTGCACGCCGTTATCGCAATCGACCGCGTCGTCGCGTATTCCGCCAGCTCGGTCCGCTTCACCTGTCCGCGTTTCGTGAAGAACAGCAGCGACCGGCCGGGAACGTTGAAATCTTTGACCGGCACGACGCTGACGATCGCGTCGTCTTTCGGAAGCGGCACGACATTGACAAGCGCGGTCCCCGTTTCCTTCCACTTGAACTCCGGTATTTGATGGACCGGAAGCAGGAAGTACTGCCCCTTGCGCGTAAACAGAAGCAGATTGTCCAGCGTATTGACTTCGAACAGATGGCGTACCGTATCGCCTTCCTTGACGCCCCCGCCCAACCATTCTCCTCCGGAACGGGTAAACGAAAGCATGCTGGTCCGCTTGATATAACCGTCCTGGCTGAGCGTCACGAGCACATCCTCGGAATTGACGATCACCTCGAGGTTGACTTTCAGCTCCTCGACTTCGCTCTGAATTTCCGACCGCCGGTCGATGCCGTATTTGTCGCGAATTTCCTGCAGCTCGTCCCGAATAACGCCGAGCAATTTTTTCTCGCTTTTCAAAATCCCGTTCAAGTAATCGATTTTTTTCTTGACGTCCTTCAGCTCTTTCTCCAGCGTCACGATTTCGAGATTGGTCAGCCGGTACAGCTGCAATGTCAGAATCGCGTCCGCCTGCCGTTCGGTAAATCCGAAATTCGCCACCAAATTGTTTTGGGCATCCTGCCGGTTTTTCGACGCTTTAATGGTCGCGATGACGTCGTCCAGCAGATTCAGCGCCTTGACGAGCCCTTCCAGCACATGCGCGCGGTCTTCCGCCTTCTCCAGCTCGTATTGGGAACGGTAGGTGACGACTTCCTTCTGATGATCGATATAGGCGCTCAGCATCTCCTTCAGGCCGAGCTGCCGCGGCGTCTTGTTGACGATCGCCACCATGTTGAAATTGTACGTGACTTGCAGGTCGGTTTTTTTGAGCAAATAAGCCAAAATTCCGTTGGCATCGGCGTCCTTCTTCAGCTCGACGACGATGCGGAGGCCTTCGCGGCCGCTTTCGTCGCGAACCTCGGCGATACCTTCGACTTTTTTCTCCAGGCGGATATTTTCCATCGCCGTGACGAGGCGGGATTTTACTACCTGGTACGGAATTTCCGTAATGACGATTTGCCGTTTGCCCCCGCGCAGCTCCTCGATATCCGTCTTCGCCCGGATATAGATGCGCCCTTTGCCGGTCGAATACGCTTCCCGGATGCCGTCGCCGCCCATAATGAGCCCGCCTGTCGGAAAATCCGGACCTTTGACGATCGCCATCAGCTCCTCCAGCGTCGTATCCGGATTTTGCATAATGGCGATGCAGGCATCGATCACTTCGCGCAAATTATGGGGCGGAATTTCCGTCGCGAAACCCGACGAGATGCCGCTGACGCCGTTGACGAGCAGGTTCGGATACCGGGACGGCAAGACGACCGGCTCTTTCGTCGTATTATCGAAGTTGTCCTTGAACTGCACCGTCCGCTTGTCGATATCGCGCAGCAGCTCCATCGCGATCGGCGACAGACGCGCTTCGGTGTAACGCATGGCGGCTGCCGGGTCGTCATCCAGCGAGCCCCAGTTGCCATGCCCGTCGATCAGCACATGGCCCATCTTCCACGGCTGGGCCATCCGCACCATGCCCTCGTAAATGGAGGCGTCGCCGTGCGGATGATAATTGCCCATCACGTCGCCGACCGTCTTCGCGGACTTGCGGTACGGCTTGTCCGGCGTATTGCCGGAATCGTACATCGCGTACAAAATTCTCCGCTGCACCGGCTTCAGCCCGTCGCGCACGTCGGGTATCGCGCGGTCCTGAATAATATATTTGGAATACCGGCCGAATCGGTCCCCTACGACCTCCTCGAGGAACGCCGGCAAAAATTGCTCCAAGATGCTCACTATCGTTCCCCCCTTATCTTTCCAGACCGTTCATTGCCGCCACTATTCTTCATACTCCGTAAAGTCGACGTTTTCGATAATCCACTTTTTCCGCGGATCGACCTTGTCGCCCATCAGCGTCGAGACGCGGCGCTCGGCCTTGGCGGCGTCTTCGATCTGGACCTGAAGCAGCGTCCGCGTTTCGGGATTCATCGTCGTTTCCCACAGCTGTTCCGGGTTCATCTCCCCCAGCCCCTTGTAGCGCTGAAGCTCGCTGTTTTTGCCGAACTCCTTCAAATAATTTTGCAGCTGCTCGTCCGTCCACGCGTACCGGACCGTATTCAGCTTGCCGCTTTTTCGCGATATTTTATACAGCGGCGGCTGGGCGATATAGATCCGGCCCGCATCGATGAGCGGCTTCATATACCGGTAGAAAAAGGTGAGCAGCAGCACCTGAATGTGCGCGCCGTCCGTATCGGCGTCGGTCATAATAATAATTTTGCCGTAGTTGCAGTCCTCGATCTCGAACTCCGAGCCTACGCCGGCGCCGATGGCGGCGATAATCGCCTTGTATTCGTCGTTCTTCAGGATGTCGGCCAGCTTCGCTTTCTCCGGATTCATCGGCTTGCCCTTGAGCGGCAATATCGCCTGGTGGCGGGAATCCCGTCCCTGCTTCGCCGAACCGCCCGCCGAATCGCCTTCCACGATAAACAGCTCGTTGCGGGCGCTGTCTTTCGACTGCGCGGGCGTCAGCTTGCCGCCCAGGTTGGAGCTTTCGCTCTTTTTGCGGCCGCTGCGGATTTCGTCCCGCGCCTTGCGGGCCGCTTCGCGCGCCTTCGACGCCTGTATCGCTTTCTTGATGAGCGTCTGCCCGATCTGCGGATTTTCCTCCAGAAATACCTGCATCTTTTCCGAGACGACGGAGTCCACGACACTGCGGGCGATCGCACTGCCGAGCTGGTCCTTCGTCTGGCCGACGAATTCGACCTCGGCCATCTTCACGTTGATGACGGCCATCATCCCTTCGCGCAAGTCGTTGCCGTCCAAATTTTTGTCTTTCTCCTTCAGCAGCGACGTCTTGCGGGCGTATTCGTTCATGACGCGGGTGTACGCCGTCTTGAAGCCGGTCTCGTGCGTTCCGCCGCCGCGCGTCGGAATCGAGTTGACGAACGAGGCGATCGTTTCCGTGTAGCCGTCGTTGTATTGCAGCGCCACCTCAACCTCGATATCGTCCTTCTCCGCCATAAAATGGATCGCCTCGTGAAGCACCGACTTGCCCTCGTTCAGAAATTGCACGAACTGGCGGGCGCCGCCTTCGTAATGAAAGACGTCCTGGTTGCCGCTGCGCTCGTCCCGCAGCGTCACCTTGAGGCCCGAATTGAGAAACGCGATTTCCTGCAGCCGCTCCGCCAGCGTATCGTAATTGACGTTGATGTTGCCGTGAAAGACGCGCGGGTCCGGCTTGAACGTCACCTTCGTACCCGTCCGGTTCGTATTTCCGATCACTTCAAGACCGGTCACCGGTTCGCCGACATGCTCCTTGCCCTCGTCGTCCACCCAATATTCGAACCGCTGTCTATGTATTTTGCCATCGCGGTAAATTTCGACCTCCAGCCACTCCGACAGCGCGTTGGTGACGGAAGCGCCAACGCCGTGCAGACCGCCGGATTTTTTGTAGCCGCCGCCTCCGAACTTGCCTCCCGCGTGCAGTATGGTATAGACAACCTGCGGCGTCGGGATGCCGATTTTGTGCATGCCCGTCGGAATGCCCCGGCCGTTGTCCCTGACCGTGATCGACCCGTCCTTATGAATCGTGACGTCGATCGCGTCGCAAAATTTCGCCAGATGCTCGTCCACCGCATTGTCGACGATTTCCCATATCAGATGATGCAGCCCGGAGCTGCTCGTGCTGCCGATATACATGCCCGGCCGCTTGCGGACGGCGGTCAGTCCTTCCAGTACTTGTATGTCATCGGCTTCGTATTGACGATCGGATGAAGCGGAAGCCATTTGTTGATCAAACAAATCCAATTGCTCAGCCATACGCGTCCTCCTTGTCGAAGTTGAGCCTCAACCATTTTAATTCAAGATGTCCTGCTTCGTAAAGACGCCGAAGGACACGACGAGCGCCGCAGCCGCCCAAACCGCAAGCACCGCAAGCGAAAAGACGAGCGACATCCCTTCGATCGGCGGCGGCGTGCCGTCCAAATAATTGGTCAGCTGCAGATTGACGCTGAACACATATTTCGCGGTTTCCCATGAGGAAGACATATTGGCCAGTATGCTCCCGGCGATGACCGCAGCCATCATCGTCACGATGCTGGCCGCGGTGCTGCGGACGAGCACCGATACCATCAGCGCCAGCATCGCCACGGTCATGGCCGAAAACCAGACCAGTCCGGCCTGCATGATCATGAATTGCCATTGCGGAACGGCGTGCACGAACGTGCTGTCGACCTCGGAGCCGTTAATTTGGAAGCCGGTGAACACCGGCATGGTCCACCCATCGTAGCCGAATACGAGCCCGGAAATCAAGTAGCAGAGCAAGGCGGTCGTCACCACGATCAACGATACGTAGAGCGTCAGGGCCACCAGCTTGCTGAATAAAATTTTCCAGCGGCGGACCGGCCGCGTCAGCAGCATCTTGATCGTGCCGGACGAGCGCTCGCCCGACACGAGATCGGATGCGATCGCGAGCACCATAAGCGGAATGAACATCGTTACCGCGTTGTTCATAAATCCGCGGGTAAACGTCACCGCATTCGGCGCATTCGGATTGATGTCGCGCTCCAAATAATATTGAAGCTGCTGGATCGCCACGCGCCTGTACCGCTTCCACTCCTCGGGTATGCGGTCGCTTGCCAGCGTATTCTGGTAATCGGCGATTTGCTGGATCATCTGGCTGCGCCAGTCTTTGAACTTCTCCGCATTGTTGCGCGACACGGTCAGCTGCGCGTAGGTGAAAACCGGAATGAGCACGACCAGAATCAGCACGATGACGAAGAACCGTTTCTTTTTCCAGATTTTCAGCGTCTCGTTCTGGATGAGCGGCAGCATCTCATTCACGGCTATCGTCCTCCGTCATGCTCAGAAACAGCTCCTCAAGCGTCGGCGCCTGCCGCTGCACCCCGCGCACGCCGATTCCCCGCTTCGCAAGCTTCTCGACCGCCGCCGGGATCCGTTCCGCCGGCATCGTCGTCACGATCGGTTCGCGCATGCCGGCCAGCACGCCTTCGTCGATCCGGTGCTGTCCCTCGGCGACGAACGCGACGCCGGGTATTTCCGCCAGCAGCCGCTTCCCCTCCTCCGTCCGGTCGAGCTGCCAGATGACGTACGAGCCGGCCTGCGCGATCAGCTCTTCCACCTCGCCGACCGCCAGCACCCGGCCTTTGTTAATGATCGCGACCCGGTCGCACATTAATTGAATTTCGCTGAGCAGATGGCTCGAGATGAACAGGCTGAGACCGTTGTCGGCCAACATGCGGACGAAGGCGCGCAGCTCTTTGATCCCTTTCGGATCCAGACCGTTCGTCGGCTCGTCGAGAATAAGCAGCTTCGGCCGTCCCAGTAAAGCCTGGGCGATGCCGAGCCGCTGCCGCATCCCGAGCGAATACGTTTTGACCTTGTCGAATATCCGGTCCTCCAGGCCGACGATATCCGCCACCTCGCGGATGCGCGCGGCATCGATCCCTTTCACCATGCGGGCGAAATGCTCCAGATTTTCCCATCCGGTCATATAATCGTACATCTCCGGGTTTTCCACAATGCAGCCGACATGGCGAAGCGCCAGCTCGGGATGGCGGACGACGTTGTCGCCGCAGATCAAGATTTCCCCTTCCGTCGGCCGGATCAGATTGACCAGCATCCGGATCGTCGTCGTCTTGCCGGAGCCGTTCGGCCCGAGAAATCCGAATATTTCGCCGGCCCGAACGTCGAAGGTGACGTCGTGGATAATCCACTTGCCTCTAATTTTTTTGCGGAGTCCCCTCACCGACAGCACCGTCTCCCGCCCGCCGGCCGCGCGCTCCGATCCGCCGACCGGACCGGGAATAACGGACAGCCTCGTCGTCGTTCCCATATGAGATCCCCCTTCGATTATTTCAGCGATTGCATAATGCGCGCCGCGATCTGCGCGTAACCGTCATGATTCGGATGAAAATGGTCCGGGGACAAGTAATCGCCGATTCTGCTCTCGAACAAGTCGAACGTCGGAATCATCTGCATTTGCGGATACCGGTGGATCAAGGCGTAAGCCCGCTCGTTCCATTGCTGCACCTGCAGGCTGCCGTCCCGCATCTCCATCAAATCGTAGAACGGATTGTACAGGCCGACGTAGACGACCGTCGCATTCGGATTCAGCCTGTTCAGCAGCGACAGCACTTCCTCGAACCGCTTCAGCGCTCCGGGGAGCATCCGTTCCAGCCGCTGCGGATCGATCACGTCCCCTTCTTCCTCGGCTCCCGACTGGGCATGCTGGAACAGATCGTTGCCGCCGATCGTCAGCAGAATGAGATTCGCTTGACGAATCGCATAACGGTATCCGCTGTCGCGCTTCAGCTTCTCGAGCAACTGATCGGTGCGCATTCCGGCCACCGCCAGATTGTTCAAGAGCTTCACCGGTTTGTCCCAAAGGTCCGAGAGGCCGTTTACGACTTGCCGGACATAGCCCTCGCCTGTCGCATCGCCCGTTCCTTTGGTCAGCGAATCGCCGATCGCCACGACGTTCACTTCGGCCGCCTCCGCCAAACCCGGCTGCGACGCTTCCGGCGACGGTTTCGTCGCCTCAGCCGGCGCCGGAAGACGCGGATTCAGCATGTCTTGCAACGCATAGACGAAGCCGCCCAGGAGCAGCAGCGTTGCAGCCAGCGCGGTCAGCCCGACGATGCGCCATAATCTCGCGGAACTCGTGGAACGATACAACGCATGTAGTCCCCCTTTCCGAAAAGGATGATCCGCCCTTCATTTCTTCGCTATGCTTTATACTTAATAAAAATAATAGTTCCGTTCGCAATTTGCAAATCATACCACCGATTAATCGAGCGGATCTGCGCCGAACGAAACGGAAAAAGGCCGGAAACGGAGCATCGGTCGACGCGGTTTCCGGCCGGGCTGCGTGCGGTTTCCGGCTGGCTCCTGCGGGCTGCAGCCCGATTAGCAGCCGGGTTTTCGAGCAGGCGCGGCCGGGTCTCGAGCAGGGCTGCGCCCGGCACGGGCGGAGCGCCGAGCAGGTTGCGGCCGGGCTACTGCGTGGCTGCAGCCCGGTTTCCGGCCGAGTCGAGCAGGTTGCGGCCAGGTCTCCGGACCGCCGATCGACCTGGCGTTTCCGCCGCCCGCCGCAGCCGGCGGTTTGCAAAAGCATCGCGGTCAGCCGGTCAGTCGTATTCCAGCGTCAGGCTTTCGGCCGCCTGGCGGGCAAGCGCCCGGGCTTCTTCCGTATTGCCGGCGGTGCTGAGCGCCACGGCCATCCGTCTGCCGGTCTTCGTCACCGGCTTGCCGAACAGACGCACCTGCGTGTTCGGCAAAGCAAGCGCCCGCTCCACGCCGCCGATCCGGAACGACTCCGCATCCCGGTCCGCCTTCAGCGTATGCGAGGCGCCGGGCGTCAGCAGCCGGATCGCCGGCACCGGAAAGCCGAGCACGGCCCGGACGTGCAGCGCGAATTCCGACAAATCCTGCGTCGCCATCGTGACCATTCCGGTATCGTGGGGACGGGGCGACACTTCGCTGAAGAGCACGCCATCCTTGGTCAAAAACAGCTCCACGCCGTATATGCCGTACCCGCCAAGCGCATCCGTCACGGCGCGGGCAATCGCCTCCGCTTCTTCCCGCTCCCTGTCGGTCAGCGCGTGCGGCTGCCACGACTCGATATAGTCGCCGTCCTTCTGCACATGGCCGATCGGCGCGCAGAACGCGGTGCCGGAAACGGACCGGACGGTCAGCAGCGTTATTTCCGACTCGAACGTGACGAACCCTTCGACGATGACGCGCCCCTTCTTCGCCCGTCCGCCCTCCATCGCATAATTCCAGCAAGCTTCGATTTCCGTCTCGGCCCGGCAGATGGACTGCCCTTTGCCGGAAGAGCTCATAATCGGCTTGACCACGCACGGCGTGCCAAGCTCGGCCACGGCCGCTCGCAACTCGTCCAGCGTGTCGGCGAACCGGTACGGCGCGGTCGGCAGCCCGAGCTTCTCGGCCGCCAGCCGGCGGATTCCTTCGCGGTCCATCGTCAGCCGGGCGGCGGCGGCCGTCGGCGCTACCCGGTAGCCTTCGCGCTCCAGCTCGACAAGCGTGTCGGTCGCGATCGCCTCGATCTCCGGCACGATCACGTCCGGCCGCTCCTCCTCGATAACGCGTCGCAGCGCTTCGCCGTCCAGCATGTCGACGACATAGGCGCGATGGGCGACCTGCATCGCCGGGGCGTTCGCGTACCGGTCGACCGCAATCGTCTCCACGCCGAGCCGCTGCGCCTCGATAACCGCTTCTTTGCCGAGTTCGCCCGCGCCGAGCAGCATCATTTTGCGGGCCTTTGCTGTCAATGGTGAACCGTAACCGTTAAACAAGAAAAAAAACCTCCTCGGAAGATAAGTCCGCGCCGGCTAAGCCCATACGCAAGCCAACGCAGATGCTTGTTTCTTCCATTGTGGAGGTTTGCTTTCTAAAAATCAAGGATAATCAAGCCGAAAGGAAACGGTATTGCGCTTCGATCAGCCCGTAATAAACGCCTCGATGGGCCATCAGCTCGTCATGGTTGCCCTGCTCGACGATACGCCCGTGGTCGAGCACGACGATCGTATCGGCATGGCGGATCGTCGACAGCCGGTGCGCGATAATGAAGGAGGTGCGTCCCTGAAGCAGCGTCTTGAGCGCTTCCTGAATGCGCAGCTCGGTTTCCGTATCGATGCTGGCCGTCGCCTCGTCGAGAATAAGAATGCGCGGGTCCGCCAGCAGCGCCCGGGCAAACGAGAGCAGCTGCCGCTGCCCCATCGACAGCACGTTGCCGCGCTCCTGCACCTCGGTGTCGTAACCGTCGGGCAGCGACATGATGAAATCGTGGGCGCGAACCGCTTTCGCCGCCGCCTCCACTTCCTCGTCGGTCGCATCGAGCCGGCCGAACCGGATGTTGTCGCGAATCGTGCCGGAGAAAATAAACGTATCCTGCAGCACGATGCCGACCTGGGAGCGCAGACTCTCGATCGTGACGTCGCGAATGTCCTGTCCGTCGACGAGCACCCGTCCCTGCACCGGATCGTAGAAACGGCACAGCAGGTTGATGATCGTGCTCTTGCCGGAACCGGTATGGCCGACAAGCGCGATCGACTGCCCCGCCTTGACGTCAAGCGAGATGCCTTTGAGCGCCGGCCGGTCTTTCTCGTATTCGAACACGATGCTGTCGAACGTGACGTCGCCGCGAATCGGCGGCAGCTTGCGCGCGTTGGGCAACTCGCCGACCGTCGGCTTTTCGTCCATAAATTCGAATATCCGCTCCGACGAAGCCATGGCGATCAGCAGCTGGGAGTACATCTGGCCGAGACGGTTGATCGGCTCCCAGAAGTTGCCGATATAGTTCGCGAAGCCGACCAGCAGGCCGATCGTCAGTTCCTGTTGCTGGATAAGCACCGAGCCGTACCAGAACAGGATGAACGTGCCGACCGCCGCCGTCAGCTCGATGATCGGTCCGAACGTCTGGTTCAGCGCGGACGCTTTGTTCCATGCCTTGTTGTTGATCGTGTTCATATGGTGAAAGAAACGGATATTGTCCTTTTCCTGCACGTACGCCTGCGTCACCTTGATGCCCTGAATGCATTCGTTCAAGTGCGAGTTGATGCGCGACTGCTTCATGCGCACATCCTGCCAGGCGAACCGGATCCGCTTCCGCAGCGCGCTCGAGACGACGAACATGAGCGGAACGGTAATCATAACGGCAAGGCCGAGCTTGAAGTTCCACGCCAGCAAAATGATGACGATGCCGACAAGCTGTACGCAGTCCATCATCAGGTTGACGACGCCGTTCGTGAACAGATCCTGCAGCGCGTTCACGTCGTTCGTGATCCGCACAAGCACCGAACCGGCCGGCCGCTTGTCGAAGAAGCGGAACGACAGCTTCTGAATGTGCCGGAACAGTGCGTGGCGCAAATCGTAAATCACTTTTTGGCCGATAATGTTCGTGAACCGGATCCGGAACGTGTTGGCTGCCCACTGAATAATATATAAACCTAGCATGAGGCCGGCATACATGAACAGCTTGCCTTTGTCCGGCTCGCCGGATACCGGCTGGATCGCCTCGTCGATCGCCAGCATGACGATCGCCGGGATGGCGAGCCGCGTCAGCGTGCCGAGCACCATCATGGCAATGACGAGCGGCAGCAGCTGCTTCCGGTAAGGCTTCATATAAGTGAACAGGCGAGCGACCTGCTTCCAGTTGAACGGCTTCTCGATGACGTCGTCATCCTGGTAGACGAACCGCTCCCGTTTGTCGAAGTTCTGGGCGGACGATTGCTTCTCCCCGCCGCCCCGGTTCTTCTCCGCTTCGCTCACTGCGCGACTCTCCTCTCTACTTGCTGTACGACGTCTTGCTGTACGACGTCCTCCCGGTCCGGACGGTCGGCATACTGGATATTGTACGTGTCCAGATAATGGCCGGGCACCGAAATGAGTTCTTCGTGCGTGCCACGCTGAATGACGTTGCCATCTTCGAGCACGATGATTTCGTCGGCATGGCGCAGCGACGAAATGCGATGCGCGATGATGAACGTCGTCCTTCCGGCCATAAGTTCCTTGAAGCCGGCCTGGATTTCGTGCTCCGTCTCCATGTCGACGGCGCTCGTCGCGTCGTCCAGCACGAGAATGCGCGGATTTTTGATCAGCGCGCGGGCGATGGCGATCCGCTGCTTCTGGCCGCCGGACAGCCCCATTCCCCGTTCGCCGACGACCGTATTGTAGCCATCGGGCAGCTCCATGATGAAATCATGCGCTTTGGCCAGTTTGGCGGCCCGTTCGATCTGCTCCATCGTCACGTCCTTGACCCCGTAAGCGATATTGTCACGAATCGAGGCGGAGAACAGGAACGTTTCCTGGAACACCGGCGCGATCTGACTGCGCAGGCTTTCGAGGTCCAGCTCCCGGATATCGATGCCGTCCAGCGTAATACGGCCTTTGCGGACATCGTAGGCGCGCATCAGCAGCTGAATGACGGTCGACTTGCCGGAACCGGTCGCGCCGAGCAGGCCGATTACCATACCGGGCTTGGCGTCGACGGAAAAATCTTTCAGGGCGGGCGCCTTGTCCGGGTAATGGAAAGTTACGTTCTCGAAGCGGACATGTCCTTTCACCTGATCGTCCTTCAAGACGATCGCGTTGTCGGCGTTGCGGATGTGAATATACTCGTTCAGCAGTTCCAGCACCCGTTCGCCGGAAGCTTTCGACTGGGTATAGTTGTTAATATGGAAGCCGATGCCCCACATCGGACCGATGATGTACCAGATCATGCTGAAAAATGCGACCAGTTCGCCGAGCGACAATTGCCCGTTGATAACATACAGACCGCCGACGACGAGCAGAATGACCGGCGACAGGTTGGCCACGAGCTCCATCACCGGAAAGTATTTCGCCCAGATGAGCGCGGCGCCGACCTGATTCGTTTGATACGCCTGGCTTCGGATCGAAAATTTGTCAACCTCGTAGGGTTCTCTGGCGAACGACTTGACCGTGCGCACCCCGGTAATGTTCTCCTGAACCGCCGTCGTCAGGTTGCTCATCGCCCGCCGCATCTCCCGGAATGCCGGATGGATGTTCCGTTCGAAGCGGATCGCCGTGTAAGCCAGAAACGGAATGGTTATCAGCGTAATGAGCGTGAGCTGCCAGTGAATCGACAGCATCATGGCTGCGCCGAACGCGATCATCAAAACCATGTTGAGAATTTGCGCGAAGCCGAATCCGATAAAGTTGCGGATGGCCTCGAGGTCGGCGGTCAGCCGCGACATCAGGTCGCCCGTCTTCGCCTTGTCATAGTACTGGAACGACAAATACTGAAGCTTGTTGTAGCAGGCATTGCGCAGGTTGAAGGCGACGCGGTTGCCGAGCCTTCCGCCGCACAGCCCGTGCAGAAACTGCATGCTCCCTTTCAGGGCGACAACGCCGACGACCGACAGCGCGAGCGCGGGCACAAGATCGAACCTTTCCGCAATGATAACATCGTCGATCAGAAACCGCAGCAAGTTCGGGTACACAAGCCCGAGCGCCGTCGCGCAGGTGAGGCAGATGATCGAAACGAACAACAGCTTGCGTTCCGACCAATAAAATGCCTTGAGCTGCCTGAATACGTCCAACTGAAACTCCCTCTCCTCGTTTCATTTTGTAAGCATGAATGAATATTATCAGCATCGTGTAACAACGGCAAACATAAGAAATTTCCGTATTTTACATTGTGCGTGCTTCCGTTCGCAATTGGAATCAAGTTTGGGGTGTATTCTCCAAAATAAGGCGAATACGTGTTCAACATCACGGTATTGCTCAATTTTTGCGCGAATTAACGGTAAAAATAAAAAAAGAAAATTTCATCCTCTTTACGGCTTCCCCTCAACAACACCCGTCCCGAAAAACGCCTTCCAGCAATCCGGGTTCCCAAAATAGAATGTGAACGTCAAATCGCCTTCACATAGCGGCAGGAGCAGACTTCGACTATGCTGTTGTCAGCTTTTCTTCATCCGGTATTCGACCGGACGGAACGTTGTTACTCAGACAAAGCGTTGTTTCTCAGATAGCACGTTTCTCCTCAGAACGTTATTTCTCAGACAGAACATTTCTCTAACGAATATCACAGGCCTTATTTTTGCTCATAAGCTGCTTTTGGGGGTGTAACGAATCTGAGCCACCTTAATTTACGATATACCGCCTGAATTGGACTACTTTTAAGCAAATAGCGTTGCTCAGATTCGTTACAATTCCGGAACTTCGATTTTTCGCCAAATAGCGATTGTCAGTTTCGTTATGATCGTTAACGGAGGATCGTTAGTGGAAGATAGTTAACGGAGGATCGTGAATGGAAGATCGTGAATGGAAGATAGTTAACGGAGGATCGTGAATGGAAGCCTCAATCGCAGCCTGCATGTCCGAACACGCGGTTTGCCGCAAGCCAATCGTCAGCATAGCGGACAAGGCGCAACCCTCGCTTGGTCCATTCCTTATCCAGGTCGTCCAGCAGCTGTAAGCGATCGCCTGCCCGGTCAGGCTTTTCGGCAACGTCCGGGAGCGCTGCTGCTTCAACCACGCCGCATACGCCTCATAACCCTCCTTTTTCAGGATGGTTTTTAGTCGGACAGGCAGCCGAAAACAAAAAAAGGCGCACCACAACTAAACCCAAACCATTTTTGAAACATGGATGAGTCCGTTTGTCGCAACGCCCCAAATTAACGCAAGCGAATGGATATGGTCGCCCAATTCGCCTCCCGGCTATCATTCAGTGCGGATAAGTCCCCCCGCCGTCGATATCGGATCATGGGTGCCGGCGAGGATCGCCGACCGGTCAGCCGGGCAGCGATTCCTTGAATCTGTCCTTCAGCCAGCGCTTTCTCGCTTCGCGCCAATTCCCGTTGCGGGCGAGACTGCCGATCCGCCAATACAACGGCGGGTGGGCCATGAATTGAAATTCGAGAAATCTCCAGAGCCACGAATCCCGTTCCAGACTCGAAGCGCTCGAAGCGCGGCTCTTAGACGAACGGCCGTCGGCCATGCGGTGCGCCATCGATTTCTCGAGATCGCGGTCCTGGGCGGCCGCCAAATCCGTCAATCCTTGCGCCATCTGCACGGTTCCTCCGGAAAGCCAAGCTGCGCCGGTAAAATCCGCTCTCACCTCCGTCCACTGGGCGATAAAGGAAAGATACATGGGGAAAACGAGCATGAAAACATAAATCAACAAAAACATCGCGATTTTGAAATTTTCCGCGAGCCACTTCAGTTCATCGAAAAACAGATACGCCATACCGGCCAGCAATCCGATAAAAAGGAACCGCGCCAGCTGATTCGTCAACACATCGCGCTTGCGGATATGGGCCGCTTCGTGCGCCAATATCGCTTCGACGGACGGGGACGGCAATTGCAATGTGGCTGTCGTCAGCATAATCGCGCCGCGTCCGATATTCATCCCGGTGGCAAAGCCGTTATAATCCGGCGAATCGACGGAAAACAGGCGGGTATGGGGAATGCCTGCTTTTCTGAAAATCGTTTGCGCCCGCTCAAAAATTTCCCCTTCCGTGATCGGTTCGGCATCCGTCGCGGCGATTAACACCCGATCCGAAACGTAGAAATTCAAAACCCACCATAACAAGACGAACAGGCCGACAGCCCATGCCGGCGCTTTAAGCCAAAGCAAAATCGCCAAAAGTCCGGTATAGGCGGACACGCCTTTAACGGTGGAGGCATAATAACCTTTCCAAAACAACCGTTTCAGCACGGCAGGGTGCCACAAAGGCAGCACTTTTTTCTCTTTCCCGCCGGTCCCGTCCGAAGCGGAAGCGAAAGGAGCAAGGAGCCGGTGCCAATGAACGGCGTTATCCGGCGACAAGTAAATCGTTTCCCCGGGAAACGAAAGCTTCAGCACTTGTCCGAACGAACGGGTATAATCCTGATGCGAAGACATGAACGTAAAAAGCGGATGCAGCCTGAGCAGGTCGGGAGACGACCAGACGCTTGCCTCTTTCAATTCCCGGAGCGGAAAATCCCTCGGCTGAAACCGGGACAGCACGACAAGATGTTCCTCCTCCGGAAGCCAATACAGGCGGGCGGAATAAAAATTCGCCGCCCGTTCTATCGTCTGTATCGATACGGAAATCATCATAAAGACGATAAACACCTTCAATGCCGCATAGGTTTCAGGCGCCAGCCCAAAAAACAGCACCGCCCCCAGACTGACCAAGCCGGTCAACGCGACATCCGCCGCCAATCGCCTCGCATCTTTGCGCTGAACGATTTCGACCGCCCGGACTTCCTGCAGTTTTTGCCGGAGCGCCATTCGCATCTCCCGTTTGTTTCGATCGATCAACTCCGAAAAAGCGGCATATGCATGGGCGCCGATGGCCGTCAGCAGTATCGCCTGTCCAACCGGAAAGCGGACGAACAACCCGGTCAGCGCCGCTGCCGCCAACAAAATTTCCGCAGCGGTTGCGGCTTTTTTCGGCAGCCAGACCGAAACGACGTTCATGATGACGGCCAGCGCAACGACCGATATCATGGCCAGATTATCGGGCAAAATGTTCATCCCTTCACCCCTTTTGAACAGGAATCATCGTATCCGCCAGCGCTTTGAACTCATCCAGCGATAAGTTAGGATCGATAAACAAGACAGAGTAATTCAGCCCCTGTTCCTGCCAAACGAGCGAACGGAAATCATTCATTTCCATCCATACCCCTGCTTGGCCGCGAATCTTGACAGGTTTCTCGCCGGGAAGGGCCGCGGATTGCTCTTCCCCTTCGGAATCTTCCTGAGACGGAAACACGGACATCGTGAAATAAGGAACCCCGTCCTTCCGGTAATCCAGATTCACCTCATTTCGTTTCAGCTCGCCTTGCAATTCCGTCAATTCGATGCGGGAAATGGCGAGTCCGTCCTTTTCGGGAATATGGAGAAACGTTTTTCCGATGCTTTCAACCGCTTCCTCCATGGTGATTTCGCGGGTTGGATTCATTTCGTTCAAATCTTGAATTTCAACGTCTTCGGGAAGTTCAAGCGCAAACGTATCAGCCGGAATATCCGGATTCAGCTCCACTTTGGTGTATGTCGTTTCCGTTCGAATGTTGCCGGATGTCGAAACCGATTTTAAAACCATCCAATTTTCCTTGTCGATCCACAGTTCCTGATCCCCTAACAACGCGGTGCTGTCTTTCGCCTTGGCCATGAGCCGGTACGTTGTTCGGCCGGCAATTTCTTCTTCCCCGCGGGCGGAAATCTCATGGGTTTGCTGAATCATTTGCAGCAGCTGCTCGGCTTGCTTTTTCGGCGACGTTTGTCCGATTTGGAGCAGTTCCGGATCATCGCTGACCATCGCCTGCTTGAGCTCAGGCATATAGATGATCAGCCGGGCGCCGTCATGGACGGTAACCGTCTTCCCGCTTCCGTCCTGAGCCTCCGCCTCGGTCCGCCTTTTGCCGTCCTTGCTCGCCCATTCTTTCATGAGGATCAGCTCCGGCTCTTTTCCTGTCCCATCGGTAGTTTTCATTTCAACTTCGACGTAATGCGCGCTAGGTTCATGCGATCGATCCAGCGCATGTTGAAGAACTTGTTCCGGTAAAAAGTCCGGGTTGGACGAACAGCCGAAAAGTCCGATCGTCATTAGCCCGATCAAGCCCAAACATCCTTTTCTTTTTATCTTTGTCATGTCCGTTCACCTTCTTCGTTCATTAAGGGCAGGCGGCAGATTACGCAAGTGCCGATATTCTCCTTGGAATAAATCGCAACGTCGCCGCCATGCTTCTCCAAAATTCGCCTCGTAATGCTAAGTCCAAGGCCGGCCCCGCGGGCAGCTTGTTTTCCTCGAGCCGGATCTGCCTGATAAAGCGGATCGAACACGTGCGGAAGCTTGTCTGGCGCAATGCCCTCCCCTTCATTTTGAACGATAAAAAATACGCTGTCCGGCGTATCCAACCGGGCCTCTTCTTTCACGAAATCGAACAGCCACTCCATGGGGAGGCGATCCGACGAAGCGGCCGCAAGCCAGATCCGCATTCCCGTTTTCGTATGCCGCAGCGCATTGCTCATCAGATTGTTCGCGACGCGGATCATTTGATTCGGGTTCACCCGGACATTGCCACTCACATCGCTGCGAACGAGGAGCTGGATATGTTTTTCTTTGCACAATGGCTCATAATCGGAAACCAGCATGTCGAAAAATTCACCGCCGTCCACTTCCACCAGTTCGATCTCATAGGTAGGCGACTGCAGCAAGATATACATCAATAAATCGTCCAGCATCTGTTTCATGTGGTTGGCTTTCTCGACGATAATGCCGCGGTACTCTTCCCGCTCGCTCGCGGACAACTCCTGCTCCGAAGCCAGCGACTCGGCATAAGCGCAGATCGACATCAGCGGCGTTTTCAAGTCATGGGAAATGGCCGCAATCATGAATTCTTTTTCCCGCTGCTCTTGCGCGAGCTTTTTTCTTGCAGCCTCGATTTGCCTGCGCATTTTGTGAAAGTGTCCGGTTAATTGTCCGATCTCGTCTTTCCCCCCGGGCAATTCCTGGACGGTGTCCCCTTTGGCGAAAGCGGTCATTTGCCGCATCAAATGAGTCAACCTGCTGTTTAACTTGCGATTGACCCCCATCACGACGGCCAAGTAGATCAGCGTAAACAAGCCTATAAAAACGCCGGCCACGAGCCAACCGCGCTGCGATACGCCCGAAACCCATTCGTCGCGGCTCAATTGGATGTCGAAAAACCCGACCAGTTCGGGGCCTGAAAAAACCGGCTGCTTGTAGCCGTAAGCGCGGTAGCCTTGTTGCAGGGAATACAGATTTTCGTACAATTGTTTCCTGCCAAGTGAAAATTGCGGCGAAACGCGCAAAGGATCCGAAGTGTAGAGCACAACACCGTCGCGATTATAGAGAACGATCGAAACCTGCGGTTGAATCAGCTTTTCAACTTGCGCGCGTTCCGCGTTTATTTCATACCATTTCGGATCGTCCAAAACGGAGATCAAGTATTGCAAATGAGCCTGTTTTTGCACGTATTCTTCCACATTCAAATCTTTATGATAGGCCTGAACCCAGACGAACAGGACATACGCGGCGGTCAAAGGGAGAATCATGACGATAAAATAGGACAGCAACAGCCACGTTTTGATTTTCATAGCGGTTCACCGATAAACCGGTAGCCTTTTCCCCACACGGTCTGGATAAACCGCGGATTTTTCACCGGGTCGGCAAGCTTCTCCCGAAGCGATTTAATGTGGACCGTGACGGTATGCAGTCCTGCCGCGTCCGCTTGCTGCCAAACGTGCCGGTACAATTCGCTTTTGGAAAAGACCGTTTCGGGATGCTGCGCCAGCACGCTCAATAAATCGAATTCTTTGGCCGTCAAAGCAATTTCGGAGCCGTCCAGTTCAGCCTTCTGCCGGTCCCAATACAAGGTCAGGCCGCCCATGTATTCGGTTTTGTTCTCCGGCGCCGGTTGCCCTTTGTAACGCCGCCACCGGCGAAGCAGCGACTCCACGCGGGCTTTCAGTTCCGCCAGGCTGAACGGTTTCGTCAAGTAGTCGTCTGCGCCGAGATGAAGGCCCTTCACCTTGACTTCGTCTTCTTTGCGTGCGCTGATGATCAGGATCGGGACGTCGCTTTTCCAGCGAATATTTTTGCAAAGGTCAAAGCCGTCCATCTCCGGCAGCATCAGATCGACGAGTACAAGATCGTAAGCTTGCTTTAAAAAATCTTCCCACCCTTCCAGACCGCTCGTCGACCACGTCACATGATAGTTTTCCCTCCTCAACGTATCGCGAACAACGCGGGCGATTTCCGGATCGTCTTCTACCAGCAGCAGGCTGCCCTTCATGAATGCTCCCTCCTGTGTCCCAATGTAACATATCAGGTTTTGATCATCGCAAATTATATACTTTCTTTATAATTGATCCGTCTGTCCGAAATTTCCCTAACCGCGTAAAATGTATACAAGCGGCCTCCGTTTGATGCCGTGCGCGTTTTTGACACCATTATTTTTAATCCACCGCCGCCTTTTTCAGCAAGTTATGGGCAAGCATCTGGCGGGAGGACTACTTTTCATTTTACCAAAGCGCTAAAAAAAGAGGGGCGATCCCCAGGTCATTCAAGACCTATTGGGATAGCCCCTTCTCCTGTTCCGGCCTATCGGTCCGGACGTCTATAGCTTCGCAAGATCGTCCCGCAGCTTGCGGAGAGACTGCGGATCGGCGCCGTCTTCCAGGGAAGCGATCTTCCCTTCGACGAACGCAGCGGCATCTTCCTTGAGCCGGGCCGATGCCGCGGCGCACAGACGCTCCCAATGTCCGGCGTACAGCTCCTTCCATTCCGCCTCGCGGGCCGACGACCACGATTGCAGCGGTTCCGCCAGCAGCTTCTCCAGCTCCTGGCGCAGCGCCGCTTTGCCGTCGCCTTCGAAGAAGTGACGCGGCGACTTGAACCGGCTCCACAGCCACTTGGCCTCTACCGCGTCGGTCGTCCAGTCGGCCGGCGGCTCCGGCGTCGGCAGCTCTTCCGGAGCATACGGCGCAGGCGCATATCCGCTCAGCTCGGCGGCGAGCTCCCCTGCCGCCCGGCCGTAGGCTTCGCCGCACAGCGCGGTAACCGTCTTCTCCATCCGCAGCGATGTCGCGAGCAGCTCCTGCGACAGCTCCGTCTGCAGCAGCCGTTGCAGCTCCAGCCACGCCAGCCAAAGCGTCTTGCGCATATCGCGGCCGTCGTCCTGCAGCGCGGACGGATTAAACGCCAAATTGTAGAAATCGCCGAACCGGAACCGGATGCGCTGCAGCACGTAGAACAGCAGCTCCCGCAGCTCGTCCGCCATACGGGACGGCACCGGTTCGACCGCCAGTTCGGCCGCGCGGCGCGCCGCGAAGGAAGCCAGGCTTCGCCATCTGCGGCGCTCGGCTTCCCGTGTCGCGGCGTCGCCTTCCGCCGCCGCGAGCCAGTCCGCAATCGTCGACCTCGTCCGCTCCAGTTCCTGCTCGGCGGCCGATAGCGCGACTTGTCCCAACTCGCCGCGGGTAAAGCCGATGAACGCGTCTTCGAAAGCGGCGAGCCCCGAGCGCGCCAGCCGCTCCCGGTCGCCTGCGAGCTTGGCGTCGAGCGCCTCGAGGCTCGATACCGGGAACAGCCGCGGGAAGCGGATGCCGTGCTCCAGCAGGTTGCGCTCGACATGCGCCAGCACGCCCTGCAGCTCTTCGGCGGAAGCGGCCAGATCGGCGGCGTTGACGAGGAAAAACATTTTGTCTAGCTCGAACTGGTCCTTCACCCGGCCGAGCTGCGTCAGAAACTGCCGGTCCGCCTGCGAAAACGCGTGGTTGTAGTAGGTGACGAACAGCACCGCGTCCGCGTTTTTAATATAGTTGAACGCGACATCGGTATGTCTGGCGTTAACCGAGTCCGCGCCCGGCGTATCGACAAGCACGATGCCCTGATCCGTCATCGGGCAGCGGTAATGCAGCTCGATTTCGCGGACGAAGCAGGAACGCGATTCCTCCGCTACGAAGCGGCGGTACTGCTCCCGGTCGGCGGCCAGCTCCCGGCCGAGCAGCGGCGCATTCTCCTCCCAGCCCTGATGCGCCGCTTTCAGGAAGCTGTAATGCGGCCGCGCGCCGGCGCGAACGGCTTCCGGCGACAGCGACGCGATCCGCCGCAGCAGACCGGCCTCGTCGACGCCGTCCACCTCTTCGCCAAGCAGCGCGAGCGAATAGCGCAAATCGCTCAGCATCGCCTCGCGCGTCTTCATGACGACGCGCGCCGTGCCGTGCGGAAACGATTCCGCCGGCGGCACGATGCGGTTGATCGCCGCGGTCGTCGGATTCGGCGATACCGGCAGCACCGGCTCGCCGATCAGCGCGTTGGCGAGCGACGACTTGCCCGCGCTGAACGCGCCGAACAGCGCGATCGTGAAGCGGCTGTGCGCGAGCCTCTCCGCGCGGGCGCGCATGGCGGCCGCCTGCGTGCCGAGCGCCGGAAACGGCGCGAGCAGCTCGGCGGCCCGGCCGAGCCGCGCGGCCGCTTCGCGCAGCGGCGC
>NZ_JBCNFP010000080.1:0-34278 GCF_050481165.1 Paenibacillus cisolokensis | reverse complement strand
GCTGCTGCGACGGCACGCGCGTCGCGTTTCCGCTGCTGCGGCGAGCGTCCGCTGCTGCGGCGGCGTCAAGCGTCCGCTGCTGCGGCGACGGCACGCGCGGCGCGTTTCCGCTGCTGCGGCGGCGTCGAGCAAGCGCGCATTTCCGCTGCTGCGGCGACGGCGAGCGTCCGCTGCTGCGGCGACGGCACGCGCGGCGCGTTTCCGCTGCAGCGGAAAGGAAAGCTTCGCAAGTCGGGCACAAACCGCCTTGACAGGCTCCGGATCTGCCGGAGCCCCCTTGCCGATCGAACGACGAAGCTGAAGAATTCCTGCAAAAGTGCATCTTTTCCATGCTATTTTTACCTAAAACGTCCAAATTCCTGCAATTATACAGGATTTTGGACATCCAAAAGCTAAATTGGTGAAAAATTCTAAAAATTACTGCACTTTTACAGGAATTTATGTTCTTTGCGTTCTTTTGAGCCAAAAATCCTGTACTTTTGCAATTTTTTCGGTACCCAGCGACACAATGTTTCCATCGGCTGCGCCTCGGGCGGGACGCGCTCGCCGCTCGCCGGCCGCTCGAGCAGAGCGCCCGCGCCGCGAGCCGACGCCACAGCAATGCGCTCGCCGCTCAGCCGGCCTGCCTTAAAGCCGTACGGCGCTCACGGCTTCATCTCGCCGGGCGTGACGCCCCAATATTTGCGGAACACTTTCGTGAAATAGCTGACGTCCCGGTAGCCGGTCCGCCGCGCGGCATCGTACACTTTGCCGCCTTCGAGCAGCGCGGCCTTCGCCCGCTCCATCTTGCGCTCCAACACATAGGCGGAAAAAGGAACGCCCATTTCCTGCTTGAACAATCGGCTCAAATAGGAGGGGTTGACGTACAGCCGGTCGGCGACCGTATGCAGCGTCATTTCCTGATCGAGCTCGCGTTCGACGATATTCAAGATTTGCTTTACGACCTGGTGGCTCGTCTTTTTCCGCTGGCTCTGCATATAGTCGCAAATATGGCGGACGGTCCGGACAAGGAGCGACCAGGTCTGGTCTTTGCTGCCGAGCAGCTTCACATTTTGAAAATAAACGATATCGTCGCGGACAACGTCCTTGACCATCCAGCCTTGCTTCTGGATGATACGGACGAACAGGCTTTGCAGATGCAGCACCGATTCCAGCGCTTCGTCGGACGTTTCGGCCCGGTCGTAGCCTTCGTTCCACAGAACGATGAGCGCTTCGAGCGCTTTCTGCTCGTCGGCCGTTTCCAGCGCGATCGCCAGCGTCTGCTCCCCGCCGGAGCCGATCCGAACCCGCCGCTCCCGCCGCTCCTGCTCCCGATACGGGATCGCGATGCCCTGGCCGTAAACGATACGCTCCTGCAGCGCGCGGCAAGCCTGCTCGTACAGAAGGTGCAAATCGCCGATATCCCCCGTGCCGGAACAGATCCCCGCGCTGGCGGTCAGCTTCAGCACCTCCTTCGTATGGAACAGCAGCTTGTCGACGGCATCGTGAATGCGCAGCATCGCATCGTTCGGATCGTCGCCGGGTTCGAACAGGAAGACGAGCAGCACGCGGCCCTGCGCATCGCCGCATACCCAGCAGCCCGGACGGGTCAGAAGCTCCTTCGCCAGACAGAGCAGCGAAAACTGCAGCAGCGGGATATCGCCCGAGCCGAATCGGGGACTGTCCTCCGGCACCGGATCGATATCGACGACCGCGGCGGCCGCCTGCGTCCCGTCCGTCACGTCGACCTGAACGTCGGCGCCTCTGGCCAGCACTTCCCACCGCGCGTACTTCCCGCCGACCCAATGCTGAAAGAAGCTGTTCTGCAAATGGGGCAGATGCTCCGTCCATTTTTGCCGCAATTCGGCCCCGGTCTGCCACTGCTTCATGTCTTCGCGCAGCTCGTTCGCCGCGCTCAGCACGGCGGACAAAATGTCTTCTTCTCCCGCGGGCTTGAGCAAATATTTCATCACGCCGAACTCGATCCCGTTCCGCGCATATTCGAAGTTGTCGTGACCGCTTAAAATAATAATTTTCATCCTGCTTCTGTCCTGCTGCCGTCTCAGATTGCCGATGAGCGCCAATCCGTCCATCTCCGGCATCTGAATATCGACCAGGGCGATATCGACACGTTTGCGTTCCGCCAGCTTCAGCGCCTCCCGTCCGTTAGGGACGGCGCCTACCACTTCGATCCCGTGTTCTTCCCACGGCATGTTATGCGCGAGCGCGCTGCGAAGCCGCGGCTCATCCTCCACGATCATCAAATTCATGCCGTTCTCTCTCCTTTCCCGCGATCCGCCGGGACGTTCGCATCGGATGCCGGATTGTCCCGGCACCGTTCCAACGGAATGGCGAGTGTGACGATCGTCCCTTCTCCGAGCCGGCTTTCGATCATCATGGCCGCTTCGCTGCCGTAATAGAGCTTCAATCTCGTGAGCACATTTCGCAGCCCGAACAAATCTTTCCAATCCTCGCCATCCGCGGATACGATCGGGGCATGGGCGCGGGCAATCAGTTGAAGCTCGCTTTGCACGTACTGCAGCCGTTCCTCGCTCATCCCTTTGCCGTTGTCCCGGACGCTGATCTTGACCGTCCTCCGCTCCTCGATCCAGCTGGAAATGATCAGCCGCCCGCCTTCTTCCTTGCCCTCAAGGCCGTGCAAAATCGCATTTTCCACCAGCGGCTGAAGCAGCAGCTTCAGGATCGGAACGGACTTGCTCGCCTCGTCGAGGCGATATTCGACCGTAAAGCTGTCCAAAAACCGGATTTGTTGAATGCGGATATAATAGTGCAAATGCGAGACACTCTCTTCGAGCGGAAACGACTGCCGGCCCTTGTTCAGGCTGAGGCGGAAAAATTTCGACAAATTCATCACCATTTCGCCGATTTCGTCAGCCTCGTAGTTTTTCGCCGACCAGTAGATCGAATCGAGCGTATTGTACAAAAAATGCGGATTGATCTGGGATTGGAGAAGCTGCAGCTCGGTTCTTGCCACGCGCAGCTGCTGCTCGTAATGATCCTCGATCAGACGCTTCTGCATATCCGCCATCCGGTTGAACGAATCGATCAGAAAACCGAACTCGTCTTTCCGGCCGTTGTGCAGCCGGACATTCAGCTGTCCTTCGCCGAACTGCTTCATGCCGCGGGTAAGCTTGTGAACGGGATACGCGATGCTCCGGTAGACGAGCAGCGAGATGCCGACGGCCAGCAGGATGCTGACCGCGATAATGACGACCGTAAACATCCGCAGTTGGTCCGTCTCTTCGTACAGCTCCCGCTTCGGCTGCATAAGGGTCAGCTGCCAGCCGGAATACCCGGAGCCGATCGTTACCTCCAGCTCGCTCGCGCTCGGCTGCGGCACGGCGCTTATCCCGTCCATTCCGGATGTGCCGGCGATCAGCCGCCCTTGTCCGTCCCGCAAATATATGCCGGCTTTCGGGGAAGGCAGCAGCATCTTGATCGCCTGCAGCAGCTTCATCTTATTCAGCGTAATCAGCAGAACGTTCGGCTGTCTGTCCGTATTGTACAGATCCATCATGCGCACCAGCGTCACGCTGTCGGTATCGAGCATTTGGCCGAACGTCTCGTTCCGGGCGACCCGCTCGTCCGGCATGACGTAGCGGATGCCTGTGCCGACGGTTGCGGCAAACCGCCCGAACCAGTCCCGATGCGGCTCCGATGCGAGTCTTCTGCCCCCGATATCGGTCGAAATCATCATATCCGAGGCATGATGATAAACCGATATTTGCGATAAATAATGATTGACCGCGCCGATGTTGGACAACTGCTTGAGCAGCTGGGCGAAATCGACGATCATGTCGGGCGACAGGCTCGAGCCGTTCTTGTTCAGCATCTCCACCAATCCGGCGTCGGTCGCGATCAGCGTCGAGATTTCTTCCACATTTTGCAGCGTCAAATCGATATGATCCATGACCGAGGCCAAAGCGAGCCTGTTTTGCTCCACGGCCTGATCGTACACGATGCTGCGCGATTTGCCGACGGCAAACAGGCTGACGGCGACGAGGGGCAGCAGAATAATGAGGAAATAGACCGTCAGCCGGACTTGAATTTTGCGGGAAAACCGGTGCAGCAGCCAGCGGAAGAACGGAATCACGGGATGGCTCCCTCGCTCTCCTTGTTCTTCCGGGCGTACCACTCGTTCACTTCCCGCGTCATTTCATCACCGCCGGCTTCCCGCCACTGTTCCGCAAACCGGTCAAAAGCGTCGAGAGGCTCGATGCCCATTACGATTTTCGTAAACAGTTCCTCCATTTTCAGTTCGTTCAATTTCGCTCTGTATTTGCTCATCGCCTCCGTCGGCGCGCCGGTGAACGCATTGGGGATGGCATGGTCTTCAATCCGCCGCAGATTGTCGTACAGATCGAAATCGCCGAGCGAATCGAGACGCTGCTTGAACAGAACGGGATCCTTCACATCGACCAGCGCCTGATACATCCCTCTGTACAGATGCTTGTCATGCTCCGCGAAATTGGTGACGATCCGCCCGTCCTGCAAGCTCCATATCTCGTTTTCGAAGCCGAGCTTAAGTGTCCGGTGCCCTTCTCCCGCGATAAAGTTGAGCATGCGGATGACGCCTTCCGGATTGGCCGCTCCTGCCGGCACGACATTGTAGCCCCGTATCATCTCCTGCGCATACGTGCCGTTTCTGCCGTCCTTGCCGGTCGGATACGGGAGCGCGATCCACTCGGCGGACGGATCTTTCGCTTTGCTGGCGGCGATCGGACCGCGGGTATCGTACCAGGTAGCCGAATACAAGCCGACAACGCCGTTCTCAATTTTGTCGTGCAAGTTTTTCAGACGATTGAGCGGAAATTCCGGATCAAGCAGTCCCTCGCCGTACAGCCGGGCGAAAAAGACGAGCGCTTCCTTCGTTTCCGGCAAGACGCTGCCGTAGACGAGCCTGCCGTCTCTTTCGAGCCACCTGTCGAGCTGCGTGCCGAACGCGCCGAAGAACGGACCGGAACGGCCCAAATTTTCCGTCATAATGAGGCCGAGCGTATCGTCTGCGCCGTTGCCGTCCGGATCATCCAGGGTAAACGCCCGGATCACCTCGTAGTATTCGTCCAGCGTAACCGGCGGCTTCATCCCGAGCCGGTCCAGCCAGTCTTTGCGCGCATAGACGATCTCGGTGCCCGGCACTTCGTTCAGGCTCGGTACGGCATAAATATGCCCGTTATAGCTCACCTGCTCCCAGGCTTCCTCCGGAATGAGCTCCTTCAGCGCAGGACCGAAGCGGTCGATCAACGATTCGAGCGGCAGCAGCGCCTTGCGCTTCGCATAGCCGTCCAGCCAGACGGGATCGAACGTATGAATCAGATCCGGCACGCTGCCGGACGACATCAGGACATCCAGTTTTTCCTCGTACACTTGCTGGGGCGGAAGGACGACGCCGATATCGAGTCCGGTATGGGTCTCGATGTAATGCAAATAAGGATTGTCGTTCTCGTCCATGCCCGGAGGGAATGTCATGCCGAGGCTGTTAATGACGATGGTCACCGGCTTTGCTGCGCTTTCGGCCGGACCGTCGCCATTGTTCACCTGAACGCCGCCGTTCAGGCAGCCGGTGATGAGCCATATCGACATCGCCGCTACAACAGCCGTTATCGAGCTTCTCTTCATCGTCTAACCCTCCTTGACTTTGCGCGACCAAGGAACCTGAATCGTCAGGCTCCGAAACCGGATTGCCACAGGACGGATGCGGGAGCAGGCCATTGCGGAAAAAGGGCGCTTGCCGGCCGATGGCCGATAAGCGCCCCGCAGTATTTTTTATACTTCGTTCCAAATCCGCGCCACATTGGCCAAACCGATTCGGGAACCGGTGCGGCAATCTTCCATGCCTTCGAATTCGAGCGACAGATAGCCGTCGTAACCGGACGATTTCACAATTCGCAGCACTTCGTACAGGTCGATATCGCCATGGCCGGCGATGGCGCCGCGCAAATAGTTGCCGGCCGCCGTACGGAACCAGCCTTCGCCTGGATTGCGGTCCTTGCCGCGCAAATAAAAGTCTTTGATATGCACCATCGATGCGATGCCGATGTTCGCCCGGACCGCTTCGACGGAATTTTCATCGGCGCACATAAAATTGCCGATATCGAGCGTCGTCCTGAAATTCGGCCGGTTGACTTCGGCGACAAGCCTTTGCACCCGCTTGTGAGCCTGAATGTAATAGCCGTGATTTTCCACGCTTGTCGTAATGCCGTATTGTTCGGCATATTCCGAGATGATAGCGCACGCTTCGACCAGCGCCGGAAGATCGCGCTCGAACCGCTCGTCCGTCGCTTCCGCCGGCGGCAGGGAAGCGACATCGTGGCGCATCAGCTTGACGCCGAGCGCGGCGGCGATGTCGACCTGCTCCTTCACGCGCTCCAGCTCGCGCTTGAAGTCTTCGCGCGTCGGCTGCAAAAACTGGGCGCCGATCGCATAGTTGGATACTTCGATGCCGGCCGCCTTGGCCGTTTTGCGAATATGCTCTACGAGTTCCGGATTGCCTGTCAGCTCGAAGCCGATCGGAACAATTTCCACATGCTGGCCGCCCTGCTCGGCGATCCAGTTGATCACATCAGCAATATTCATTTCGCCCGCCCCGATCGCCCGGGACAAGCTGTAGGAGCTCAATCCTAATTTCACGACCGCACCTGCTCTCTGTAACGTTTAATAAATTCGACGGCATGGCGGATATCCGCCTCCGGATTCGCGCCGACCTCGCGCTCGATCGTCAAATAGCCTTTGTAGCCGATATCCGCAAGCGCCGCAAAATAGGCGTCGAAATCGACTTTGCCTTCGCCGAGCGGCAGCTCCTCGAACAATTCGCCCGCTGCCAGCATCCGGGCGATTTTTTCATGCTCCATCTTGTCGAAGCCGAGCGCTCCGTATACGATGCGGGGATCGACTTCCTTGTGGCGCACGCCGTCCTTCACATGCGTATGCACGATATAGTCTTTGAGTGTATAGACGCCTTTCACCGGATCGTCGCCGGTCACCATAACCATGTTCGCCGGGTCGAAATTGACAGCGACGCCTTTGCCCGTCAACGTTTGCAGAAAACCGAGCAATCGTTCGGCCGTCTCCGGCCCCGTTTCAATTGCAAAATGCGCATTCATGCTGTTGGCGTAGCGGGCCAGCTCGTCGCATGCTTCCTGCATGGCGGCGAACACTTCGCTGCTTGGGTCCTCCGGCACGATGCCGATATGGGTCGTCACCACATTCGTTCCGAGCTCGACGGCCAGGTCGAGAATCCGCTTCGATTTCTCCACCTTCCCGGGATTGGCCTGCCTGTCCTGGAAGCCGTGGCCGCCAAGGTCTCCGCACAGCGCCGAAATTTCCAGTCCGAGCGAATCGATGTAGTCGCGCAGTTCCTTGCGGGCGGCGGCGGACAGATTGTCCGGGTCCATCTCGCCGGATACGGCATAAATTTGCACGCCTTCCGCGCCTACCGCTTTGGCCTTCTTGAGTCCTTCGCGCACGCCGACGCCGAAGCTGTCGACGATAACGCCGATTTTATTGGTAATGGTCATTCTTATGCCTCCTCGAACACGATCTCGCGGCCCGTCTCGGCCGACTCGTAAATGCCGCACAGTATTTTCATGATCTCGACGCCGTCATCGACCGGGCTGAGCGTTTCCTTGCGGCCGAGCGTCGCATCGATAAAGTGGTTGATTTCCGATTGGAATGCCGCCCCGAAGTTGAACGACAGATGGTCAACCTGCGGCGCCCAGTTCATAATAATGTCGTTTCGTTCCGTAATGAGCGCCAGTTCGGGCTCCAGCTCCGCCCCGCCCTTGTCGCCGAACAGCTTGACCGCCGTCTCGTCCTTCTTCGCATGCAGCGTGAAGCTGACGTCCACCATCAGGGATGCGCCGTTCTCGAAACGGATCAGGGCATTGGCCATGTCCTCGACCGTATTTTTCGACGCGTCGTAATCCGCCGCTTTGTAGAACGACAGATGGCGGACATTGCTGCGGTTGCCGAGAAGATGATAGGCGCTGCCGCTGATCGAGCGCACTTTCGGGCGCCCCATCAAGTACCAGCATACGTCGATTACATGAACGCCGATATCGATAAGCGGTCCGCCGCCGGAACGCTCCTTGTCGGCGAACCATCCGCCGGGATTGCCGAGCCTTCTCAGGCTGGAAGCTTTGGCGTAATAGATGTTGCCGAGCAGGCCGTCGTCGATAAACTGCTTCAAAATTTGCGCGTTCGGGTCATAGCGGCGCACAAATCCGACCTGCAGCACCTTGCCTGTCCGGCGGACCGTTTCCTGCACCTGCAGCGCCTGCTCGACCGTCTGGGTCATCGGTTTTTCGACCAGAACGTGCTTGCCGGCTTCCAGCGCCGCAATGCTGATCGGCGCATGCGTATTATTCCATGTGCAAATGCTGACGGCATGGATTTCAGGCAGCGCCAGCAGTTCATTATAATCGGTAAATACATGCGTGGCGCCGTATTTTTGCGCGCTGGCCTTCGCCCGTTCTTCGTTCAGGTCGCATACGGCGTAAATCTCCACTTCCGGATTGTTCCGGTATGCGTCAAGATGGACGTTCGAGATCGAGCCTGTGCCGATGACGCCGATTTTCAGTTTGCTCATCTTGCAATCTTCTCCTTTCAACAGCCTTCAATTGTGGTGCCTCTTTTTCATATTCGGTGCAAATTCGCTTTGCCCTTCTACATTTCGAAGAAAATCTCGTTTTTTTTGTCTGTTCCCGGAGGAAGATGGCTAATGCCGGAATTTGCAGCCAAAATGCATGGCCGCAACAAAAAAGCGGGCCTGCGCCACCGCGCAAACCCGCCGCAAGGCCACGCCTTTGTCTGTAGAAAACCACTTTCGAAACGAATTTCATTGTATGATATTAGATATGGAAAGGAGAAATGCCTGTGACAACAAAAAAAGTATTGGTAGACACCGATATAGGGGGCGATATTGACGATGCTTTATGTCTGGCATACTTGCTCGGCCATCCCTCATGCGAATTAATGGGGATCACAACGGTAAGCGGAGAAGTTGAAAAACGGGCGATGATCGCCGATGCGATTTGCAAGGTTGCGGGAAGAAACGTTCCGATCCATGCGGGCGCTGACAAGCCATTGCTTCCGAGCCCGCTGTATCCGAAGCCTGACGGTGCGGCCAGACTGTCAAACTGGGCGCATGAAACGGCTTTCCAAAAGTACCGGGCCGTTGATTTCTTGCGTCAGACCATTCGCGAAAATCCGCATGAAATCTCGCTTCTGGCTATCGGTCAACTGACCAATATCGCTTTGCTTTTTCTGATCGATCCCGAAATTCCCGAACTGATTAAAGAACTGCATATCGTTTGCGGCGTATTTTCGGATGAATTGCAGACGAGTCCGGATATGCCGATGGCGAACTGGAATTCGTGGGCGGATCCCCACGCTTGCGCGATTGTTTACCATACAAACGTGCCTGTCCGCAGAACTTTCGGACTCAATGTGACAACGAGGCTTACGCTCCAAAGACGCGAGAAAGCCGATCTTTTTAGCTCCGATATAATGAAAGCCGTGGAAGATTTCGGTTCACCGTGGCTGGAAAACAACGTGATGACCTTTCACGACCCGCTTGCGGCCGCCTGTTTGTTCGAACCTCAAATATGCGAGTATCAGAGAGGTGTTATCGATGTGGAGATCAAAGACGAGCGGACCCTTGGCATGATGCATTTTCGCCCAAGTGATGACGGCTGCGGTGAAATTGCAACGTCCGTGAACCGAAATCATTTCTTCGAGCATTATTTTTCGATCGTTTGCAGATGAACGGAATCAGGCCGGCGAAGGGTACCAACGGAACGCCGGGCTCGTCGCTTCGCGAGGCTCACCGTTTCGCAGGGGTCACCGCTTCACCGGCCAGGTCGGCCGCTTCGCCAGGTTCACAGCTGCGTTTTGCCGGCGGCGGCATTCGCCATCCCGCGAACGCCGAGCGGCCAAAGGCCGGCCGCCGGCAGCGATCAATTCTCGATCTCCTTCGAAATTTTCACGACCTCTTCCCACGCCTGTTCGGGGGTAATCTTGTCAAACATAACCATCTGCACAATGTTCTCGTATTCTTTATCGAATTTCGACCAGCCGCCCTTTGAGCCCGGGCCCGGATCGAACGTCTGGGCGTTCTGGGCCACCCGGTTGATCAGGTCGATTCCCATCTTGTCGACATCCGAAAATTTCGGTTCCAGATGGGAAAGCATCTTTTTGGAGACCGGCACCCCGCGCGAGGTAGTCAGGATGTCCGCCGCTTCCGTGCTGTTGATAAACCAGTCGATAAATTTGATCGCTTCATCTTCATGCTCCCGATCGGGACTGACGCTCCAATACATCGAAGCTTTCAGCCAACTGGACCCTTGTTGGTCGGAAGGGGCCGGAATGACCGCCAACTGGCCGGGCTTCAGACTGTCAAAGCCGCCGACTTCCGCCGCATGGCTGCCGCGCATCAGCACTTTCTCCTGAGCGAGCAGATCCGCTTTGGCGTCAAACTGCTTGTCGGAAACCGTGACGTCCGGCGGAGGCACGAGCCCGTTCTTCCGGAGCTCGGCAAACGTCTTCATCCAGGTAAGCCACGTTTCTTTGTCATAGTTAAATTTCCCGTCCGATGTCCGGGGCCATCCTTTGCCTTTCGCCAGTTGGTAAGCGCTATAAAATCCGCCGTCGGTCGTCAGATCCTTGACCAGATATTGATCCTTGGCAAGTTTCGGCTTCGCTTCCCGGATGAGCCGGAAGAAATCGTCCCACGTCCAGTTGTCCGCCGGGAGCGGAATGCCGGCTTTTTCGAAGATCGCCTTGTTGTAAATGATGCCCCAGGCGTTGTTCCCAAGCGGCACGGCATACAATTTGCCGTCGTACGTACCGGTGCTGAGCAAGTTCGGATCGACATCTTCCACATTCACGGCGGACAGGTCCGCAAGCCGGTTGCTTGCCGCCCAATCCTTGAACCAGGCCGGGTCCATCTGGAAAATGTCGGGGGTATTCCGCGCAGCGGCTTGCGTCGTCAGCTTGTCGATATAACCGTCGAATCCCTGGAATTCCGGTTCAAAGGTGACGTGAGGGTTCTTCTTGGTATACGCTTCCAACGCTTTCAAGGTCGTGTCGTGCCGCGACTGCGGTCCCCACCACATAATCCGCAGCTTGACGGACGCGGCGCCGCCTTCAACATTGCCGGATTGATTTTGCTCGCTGGCCGCGGCGCCTTCTTCTTTTTTTACGCCACAGGCCGAGAGCGCGGCCGACAGCAGCAGAACAAGCGCCAACCATACCATCCGATGGGTCATCTTCACTTCGGTAACCCCTTTCATTTCTTTGTATTCGTTTTCAAACCCATCGTACCAGTTTGCCTATGGAACGTGTATGAGAGGAATGCACAATCTATTTCACTATGTTCCGAATTGTTCGGACTTTCTCCGGCCGTCAGCGGCGGCATCAATCGGGCCTTTTAGCAGATCGGTCGGATTCATGCCGGTATGCTTTTTGAACAGGGTGGAAAAGTACGGCACATTGCGGTATCCGACCTTTTCCGCCACCTCATAGATCAGGTGCTTCCCTTCCAGAATGAAACGCTTCGCCTTCTCCATCCGGACGCGGGTCAAATAATCCTGAAACGTCTCGCCGGTCGCATTCCGGAACAGCGTACTCAAGTAATTTCGCGACAAGTGCACCTGATCTGCAAGATCGCTCAAACGAATATCCTCCGCATAGTGCGCATGAATGTATTCAATCATGTAATCGACCGCCTGCCGGTGCCGAAGGTTGTCCCCGTTGCGCTGCAGCCGCCGGCAGATCGAGCGCGTCTTCTCTTCGAACCATTGGCTGAGATCGGCAGGGCTCTGAAGCCGGGAAAGCTCCTGCTGAACGGCGTCATCCGCAAACAAGTCCTCCAGGGAATACCCTTCTTCATGAACCGCATAGGCGAATATCGTCCACAGCTCGGCCGCAATCCGCCGGACGTCCTCCGGAAAAACGCCGCCGTCCTTCGTCCATTCGCCGACAAACGCGCGAATCCGCCGAATCGTCCGCTCTTCCTGCAGCAGGCGGATCGACTCCGCCACTTCCTGGTAAAACGGCACCCGCCGGATGCGGCCGCCCGCCATTCTCGCTCCCGGGATAACCGGCAGGCGGCGGATATTGCCGTCGCCGGCAAGCGAACCGCTCGCATCGGTCAGCGCTTGAAACGCCTGTTCAGTAGAAAGAACGATCTGCCGCGGTCCCCGCTGCCGCTCGCCTATTCCGATCCGGATGGAGAGCTGGAGATAGTGCCGGATCTCGTCCGTCAACATCCGGCACAATTCGTTCACCTGCTCATCCGTGGCAGGACGATGCTCCGGAATCGGAAGCAGCACCGCCAAATAGCGGTAGTACAATTCCAGCACGGCCGCTTCGGGCCATCGCGCCTGCAGCAGCTCTTCCATAATGTTCGCGACGGCGAACCGGAACAGATGAGTGTCGGAACGCCCCGGTTCGATAAGACGCGGCGACCCGGCAATCTCCACGGCGAGGACGACGAACTCCCGTTCGGGAAGCCGGATTTCTCCCGACTCCCGCATCCGTTCCAACCGGGGATCGTAAGAACCGGTCACAAGCGACTTGAGACATTCTTTTTCCAGATAAGGCCGGAATTGGCTTACCTGCTCCATCAACTCATGCTGTTCTTGACGCTCGGCCGCTTCCTCCTCCAGGCTCCGAATGACCTTGCGGAGCACGTTCCGAATCGTCGCGATGCTGACCGGCTTGGTCAAATAGTCCGTCACCTCGAGCCGCAGCGCTTGACGCGCGTATTCGAAATCGGAATAGCCGCTCAAGATGACGAACCGGCTCGTGCATCCGCTTTGCCGAAGCGCCTCGAGCATTTCCAGCCCGTTCATCACAGGCATGTAAATATCCGTGATGACGATATCCGGATTCGCCTGCCGAACCAGTTCCAGCCCTTGCTTCCCGTCTTCCGCTTCCCCCGCGTATACGGCATTCAACTCGCCCCACGGAATGATGTTCCTCATGCCCGCCAGCACCTGCCGGTCATCGTCAATGATCGCGATCCGCCACATGGGAGCGTCCTCCTTCCGGTTTCTCGCGGAGCGCCGGAAACGACAGCGTTACGCTGGTTCCGCCCGACTCCGGCGCTTCCGCCACGATTTTGCAATCGATTCCGAAATAAGCGTCCAGCCGCTCTTCGATGTTGCGAAGGCCGTAGCCGCCGGTTTTCCGGTTCCGGCGTTCCCGCCAGTCTGCCGCCAGTCCCACGCCGTCGTCCGTCACCTGCAACCTTATCCGGCCATCCCGGACATCCGCCAATATCCGCACCGTGCCGGAATGTCGGCCGTGAAACCCGTGAACCATCGAATTCTCGACCAAAGGCTGAAGCGTCAGCTTGGGAACATACAGCGTCAAACAGTCGGGTTCCACTTCCGTTTCGACCGCCAGTTCCCCTTTCCAGCGCAGCTGCTGGATTTCCAGATAGCAGAGCGTATGATTCAGCTCCTCCTCCAACGTAATCCACGTTTCCCCGTTCGACAACGTCGTGCGGAACATGCGCCCCATCAGTTCCAGAACCCGGCTCATCATCTCGTGGCCCGCTTCGATCGCCATCCAGTTTAGTTGGTCGAGCGTATTGTAGAGGAAATGCGGATTGATGCTTGCCTGCAGCGCTTGCAGCTCCGCTTCTTTCTGCCGGGCATACTGCGCCTGCTGGGCCGCATAAAGCTCGTCCACCCGCTCCCGCAGCTTGCGGAAACCGCCGAACAGGCTTCCGAATTCGTTGCGGTAATCGTTCGGCAGCGGCGTGTCCGGCTGGTGGATGGTGAACCCGGACATGGAGCGAACCAACAGACGGACCGGACGCGTGAACTGCCTTGACAAATACAGCGTAAGCAGAAGAGCCGGCAATAACGCCGACAGTCCGAGCATAAACAACGTCAACGCCAGCCGCCAACTGCCGGAAGCGATCTCCTGCCAGGGCGTAATCTCGATGAGCATCCATCCGTCGGGAAACGCCCGCGACCAGACCATTAACGATTTTTCTCCGGTCGATGCCCCCCGCTCGCCGTCGCCGCCGCGGTTCATCGGCATATACCCTTCTTCCTTTTCAAGCCCGCGGACGACCTCAAGCAGCTCCGGCGTCAACCGGGTTCCGCTGTCCGCCGTCATCGGCCGATTTCCGGAATCAAGCAGCAGCCGCTGCGCTTCGCTGTTGCGCCGCAGCACGGATTCAAACGCTTCCAATTTCACATTGATCACGATCAGCCCCATATAGGCAAGATCGGGGGCATAAATTTTGCGGGCAAAGCTGATCACCTTTTTGCGGCCGCGATCCGTCACCACTTCCCGCTCCGGAATCCAGACAAAATCGGATTTCGCGGCAAGGTCGTACCAGGCTTCACCCTGCAGCCGATCGTGCGGAAGCATCGCGATGTCTTCCTTCTCGCCGATCACAATCGGATCGTACATATAGATTTGGATGGAAAATATGGTCGACGAACTGATAACCTGACCCTTCAAATTATTGATCACATTTTGGTAGCTCCGGTATTTTGCGTACGCATCCCGGCGGATGGCCAGATGTTCCAGCAATGCGGGATCGCGGGCGATGGACAGCGACGTCTGCTCGACCGACTGACGCAGGATGCCGAGCTGCTGGTTGAGCTCTTTTAACAATCGGGCTTGATAGACCGACGTGTTTTCCGCCAACTGTTGCGAGGACAGCCGGAAAGCCCCCCAGCCGACAGCGGCAAGCAGCAGCAAAATCAGAAGGGCGAAGCTCCCGAACAACAAGATGTCGATTCGCCAGCGTTTGAACGGATGCTGCATGGAAGCCCCTCCTTAGCCACCCGGTGGCGCCGTGTGGAACTTGTCGGACGAATTTGAAAAGACTGCGCAAAACCGAACGCAGCCCTTTTCGTGTCCTATATTATATCACCCTTTCAGCCCGGTTGTGGCGATGCCTTCGAGAAAGTGCCGCTGCGCCAGGAAGAAGACAATCACTTGAGGGAGGATCGAGACGAGCGACATCGCGAGCAGCTGCCCCCAGGCGGTGGCGGACTGCGTATCGATAAACATGCCGAGCGCGAGCGGAACGGTGTATTTATCGATCGAGTTCAAATAAATCAGCGGTCCGAAGTAATCGTCCCAACTCCAGAGAAACGAGAAGATCAATACCGTAACCAAGGCCGGCCGGGTCAGCGGCATGACGATCCGCCAGTAGATGCCCCACCAATTGCAGCCATCCAGCTTCGCCGATTCGTCCAGCTCACGGGGCAGACCGCGGATAAACTGCACGAGCAGGAAGATGAAAAACGCGCCCCCGGTTGCGCTTGGCACGATAAACGGCCAATACGTATTGATCCAGTCGAACTGATGAAACATCGAGTATTGCGGAATCAGGACGACCTGTCCGGGCAGCATAATCGTCATCAGCAGCAGGGAAAACCAGAGCTTCTTCAGCGGAAACTGCAGCCGGGCGAACCCGAACGCCACCAAACTGCTGGAGATCACCGTCAGCACCGTCGTCGTCATGTTCAATTTCGCGCTGTTCAGGTAGAAGTACGTAAACGTATACTTGGGAAGCGCGTTCCAGCCGTCCGTAAAATTGCTCCACATCGGCTTCTCCGGAAACAAGGTCGGCAGACTCAATTCGGGCACGGTCTTTAACGATGCGCCGATCCACCAGAGAACGGGATAAAACATGATAAAGCTGAAACCAAGCATAAAAACGTGCCGAAACACCGCTTGGAAACGCTTGTCCGCCACTCGCCGCGTCATCGTCCGCCTCCCCCTTCCGTTTCGTAAAAGACCCAGTATTTCGAAGCGACAAAATTGATCGTCGTAGCCAACGCCACAATGACCAGCAAAATCCAGGCGAGAGCGGAAGCATAGCCCATTTCCAGATTGGCAAACGCTTTGTCGTACAAATAAAGCGCATACACTTCCGTTGAATTAATGGGGCCGCCTTCCGTAATAATGAACGCCGAGGTAAACATCTGGAACGATCCGATCACGCCCATGACCAGGTTGAACAGCATGACCGGCGAAAGCATGGGCAGCGTCACATGAAAGAATTGGCGAAACTTGTTTGCGCCGTCCACGCTTGACGCTTCGTACAATTCCTTCGGAATTTGCTTCAGACCGGCCAAAAAGATGATCATCGCCGATCCGAACTGCCAGACGCTGAGCAGCACCAGCGTCCCCAGCGCGGTTTCCGGGAGGCCGATCCAGTTTTTCGGAGCGATGCCGAACCAACCCGCCACGGCGTTGACGAATCCGTCCACTCCGAAAATATTCCGCCACAACACCGCCACGGCCAGACTGCCGCCGATGAGCGAAGGCAGGTAAACAAGCGTCCGGTAAAAGGACATGCCGCGAATGTTTTTGGCCAGCAGCATGGCGATGAACAGCGCTGCCGCAAGCCGCAACGGCACCGAAGTCAGCACGTAAAGAAACGTCACTTTCAGCGAGTTGTAGAAGAACCGGTCGCGGAAGAGGTCCCGGAAGTTGTCCAGACCGATCCAGTTCGGCTTCTCCAGCAGGGAATAGTCGGTGAAGGAAAAATAAAGCGATTGGATCATCGGCCACAGCGTTAAAATGAAAAAGCCGATCAGCCAGGGAGAAATAAACAAATATCCGGCAACGGGAGCGTCCCATCTTGCCCGAACCCGGCGGACCAGGCGGCGGAAAGCCGGGACTGCCGTCGGCTGATTCGCGGCCAGCGGTTTCGCCATGTCTGTCACCCCTTCGGTACGTTAACGTGTAACTTCAGTATACCGGGGGCGTCTGAAGCGTAAAATGCGGGAGATCTCCAAAAAATTTCACTATGTTCACAAAAAAAAAGGCTCTCCCCGTCATCGCCATGATGACGTTGGGAGGGCCCCGCTTCTATGGCGGCCGCGTTTACTTGCCGCTCATTTTGTTCCAGTCGCTCAAAAATTTCTCGATGCCGATATCTGTAAGCGGATGCTTCCATAGCGACGGCAGCAGCGATCCCGGAATCGTCGCGATATGTCCGCCGGCTATGGCGGCCTGCTCGACATGCGCCAGGTTGCGGACGCTTGCCACTATGATTTCGGTCTTGAAGCCGTAATTGTCGATAATCGTCTTTAATTCGCGGATCAGGTTCATGCCGCTCACGCCGATATCGTCCAGCCGGCCGACGAACGGGCTGATGTAGGTCGCTCCCGCCTTGGCGGCCATCAGTCCCTGGGCTGCGGAGAATATAAGCGTCACATTCGTTTTGATCCCTTTGGCGGCCAGCGCATGGGTCGCGTACAGGCCGTCCTCGGTCATCGGCAGCTTGATGACGACGTTCGGCGCCCATTGCGCGATTTCTTCGGCTTCCCTCAACATGTCTTCCGCCTTCGTGCTGATCACTTCGGCGCTGACAGGCCCCGGCACAATGCTGCAGATTTCCTGAATGACCTCCTTGAAGTCGCGTCCTTCCTTCGCGATCAAAGACGGGTTCGTCGTCACGCCGTCGACAAGTCCAAGCCTTGCGATCCGTTTAATCTCTTCTACATTGGCCGTGTCCAGAAAAAATTTCACGATCGGTTCCCTCCTTCAATTGTTTCCGAAAAACAAGCCGATTTCACGCTCGGCGCTTTCCGGAGAGTCGGAGCCATGCACGACGTTGTAGTCCACGACAAGACCGAAATCGCCGCGAATCGTGCCGGGCGCAGCATCGGCCGGGTTCGTCTTCCCGATAATGGAACGGGCATTCTTGACCGCATCCGGTCCTTCCCATACCATGGCGAATACCGGACCGGACGTAATGAAGTCTACCAGCTCGCCGAAAAACGGCTTCTCGCGATGTTCGCTGTAATGCCGCTCCGCCAGTTCGCGGCTGACCGTCATGACCTTTCCTTCTGCAAGTACGAGACCTTTGCGCTCGAAGCGGGAAATAATTTCACCGACCAGTCCGCGCTTGAATCCGTCAGGCTTTACCATTACAAACGTTCGTTCCATAGCGATCACGACTCCCTTGTCGAATTATGGGTTACTTACGGACTTGCGACACTTGCGACAATTGCGACAATTGCGACTATTACGTATAGCTTCAAGATTGCAGCAATGGCTTGGAAGGCAAGTAATGCAGTGAACGAATGTACCGGATCGTGCGGGTCTGCGCACGCATGACGATGGAATGGGTTTCCGCGCGCTGGTCGGCCAAGTATCGGACGCCGCCCAGAAACTCGCCCGGCGTGACGCCGGTCGCGGCAAAGATGACGTCTCCGCTGCCGACCATGTCGTCGATCGTCAACAGCTTGCGCGGATCGGTCAGTCCCATGGAGATGCAGCGCTGCTCCTGCTCGTCGTTCTCCGGCATCAGTCTGCCCTGAATTTCGCCGCCGAGACATTTGAGCGCCGCGGCTGCCAGCACGCCTTCCGGCGCGCCGCCTGACCCGACATACAGATCGATGCCGGCTTCGGGGAAGGCGGGCGCAATCGCGCCGGCCACGTCTCCGTCCGACAAAAACTTGATGCGCGCGCCTGTCGAGCGCAGTTCTCTGATGATCCCGGCATGACGTTCCCGGTCCAAAATCATGACCGTCAAGTCGGACACTTTCTTGCCGAGCGCGAGGGCGGCTTTCTCGACCGTAATGCGGACCGGATCGTTCAGGTTGAGCTTTCCGGCCAGCGCCGGCCCGACCGCCAGCTTCTCCATATACATATCGGGCGCGTGCAGAAGCTGGCCTTTGCCGGCGACGGCCAGTACGGACAGCGCATTATTGAGCCCTTTGGCCACAATCTCCGTTCCTTCCAGCGGATCGACCGCCACATCGAGCTCCGGTCCTTGCATGCTGCCGACCTGTTCACCGATATACAGCATAGGGGCCTCGTCCATTTCACCTTCTCCGATGACAACGGTTCCCCGGATCGATACGGTATCGAACATGGCCCGCATCGCCTCCGTCGCGGCGGCGTCGGCGGCGTTTTTGTCGCCTCTGCCCATCCACGGCGCGGAAGCCAGGGCGGCCAGCTCCGTTACCCTCACCAATTCCAGCGCAAGTTCCCGTTCCATATTCAGCCCCCTTATACCGTCTTTCCACGTTTATGCCGTTTCATTCAACCAGTCGATAATGATTCCCGCCGTTTCCTCGATCGCCCGGTTCGTCACATCGATGACAGGGCAGCCGAGCGACGCCATCACCTCGTCGGCATAAGCCAACTCCTCGGCGATCCGCTCGGCGGAAGCGTACTGCGAGCCGAACGGCAGGCCGAGCGAGCGGAGCCGCTCCGAACGGATGCGCAGCAGATGGTCGTGCTGCATTTGCAGTCCGACGATCAGCCGGTCGCGGTTCGCGATCAGCTCGACCGGCGGCTTCACCTCCGGCATCAGCGGCAAGTTGGCCACCTTGATGCCCTTGTGCGACAAGAAAATGCTGAGCGGCGTCTTGGAAGTACGGGAAACGCCGATCAATACAACCTCGGCTTCGACAAGACCGCGCACGTCCTTGCCGTCGTCATATTTCACGGCGAATTCAATCGCTTCGATCCGGCGGAAATAGGCGTCGTCCATCGAGTGGAGCAGCCCCGGCTCCCGCTTCGGGAAGCTGCCGAACGTATCGACGTACGCCTGCAGCATCGGCCCCATGACGTCAACGGCGCGCACGCCGCGGCGCTGCGCCTCTTCGCGCATCATTTCGCGAAGCTCGGGCTGGACGAGCGTAAAAGCGATAAACCCGCCTGTACGGGCCGCCTCCGCCACGATGCGAATAATTTCATCCTCCGTTTTAATATGACCGTACCTCTTCAGACGGACACCGTCGGACGGGAATTGGCGAAGCGTCGCCTTGGCCACCGCTTCGGCCGTCTCCCCGACAGCGTCCGAACAAATATAAATGATCGGTTCATTCATTCGGTTGCCGTTCCTCCTATTATTCCGTCCGCCGTCAAATCCGCCATGAGACGAATGACGTTCGATTTCGCGATCCAACCGACAACTTCCGGCTCTTTGCCGCCGTCCGGGTCGATGACAGGCAGGCAATCGACCTGATGCGCAATCATTTTGCGAATCGCTTCGGTGACCGGGTCTCCGGGAGCGACCGTTACGATATTGGGGTAACGCGTCATCACCATGCTGACCGGAATGGCGCCGGCGTTCGGATTTCCGAGCGTCATCTTCAAAATGTCTTTCGGCGTCACGATGCCGACAAACCGCTTCTGTTCGTTCACAACGAGCAATGTATCCGCATTTTCCATAAACAGCGTAACGACCGCGTCATGCAGCGAAAGCGTATCCGGCACGTTCACCGGCACGCCCATCGCTTCGCCGACCTTCATGCTTTTCAGCTTCTGCAGCGCAGCGTTCTCGACGCGATAGTCTTTGCCGACGAAATAGCCGACTTTCGGCTTCGCATCGATCAGACCGAGCATGACGAGGAGCGACAAGTCGGAACGGAGCGTCGGGCGGCTGACCCCCAGCATTTCGGCCAGCTGCTCCCCCGTTATCGGCGCATGCCGCTTGACCAGGTTCAATAGCTCCATCTGTCTCGCTGTCAAATTGATGCCGCATTCCCCCTCGCTTGTCCATTACGGATGAATCCGATTAACATAACGTAATATTAAACACCTTTTTCACGAAATAATATATCATAATTAAAAATAGCGTACAATAAATAAACGCACATTTTACGGCAGGGCATCGGTTTTGCTCGATTTCATACAACAGCCGGCCCCGTACGGGACCGGCATATATCGGTTCGATCCGGCGATCCATCCCGACCGCTGATCAATCGGTGATCGCCATAAACTGGTCAACATCGGCTTTCGTCAATGCCACCGCCTGCCGCCAGAATGACGGTTCGTCAAGCCTTACGCCGAGATGCTTGTCGGCCAGCTCCTCCACCGTCATGCGGCCCGTATCCCGAAGCAGGGCGACATACCGGTCCGCGAACGCCGGCCCTTCCTGCCGGGCGCGGGCGTAGATGCCGGCCGAGAACAAGTATCCGAACGTGTAAGGGAAATTATAGAACGGCACGTCGGTTATGTAGAAGTGCAGCTTCGACGCCCAAAAATGCGGATGAAGCTCGCCTAGCGCGCCGGCGTAAGCCTCCCGCTGGGCTTCCTCCATCAGCGCGTTCAGCTCTTCGGCAGACAGCAAGCCTTCGCGCCGCCGTTCGTACATCCGCGTTTCGAACAGGAAGCGGGCGTGGATATTCATGAAGAAGGCGACAGATCGCTGGATTTTGTCGTCGAGCAGGGCGAGCTTCTCTTCCCGGTCTTTCGCGGCTTGCAGCGCGGAATCGGCCACGAGCAGCTCGGCGAACGTCGACGCCGTTTCGGCCACGTTCATCGCATATTCCTGGCATAGCGGCGGCAGGTCGTTCAAGACATGCTGGTGATAGGCATGCCCGAGCTCGTGCGCAAGCGTCGAGATATTGGAAGCTGTGCCCGAATACGTCATGAAGATGCGCGTCTGGCCCGATTTCGGGAAAGACGTACAAAATCCTCCCGGACGCTTGCCGGGACGGTCTTCCGCTTCGATCCAGCCGTCGCGGAAAGTCATGAGTGCAAAATCGGCCATATCCGGACTGAACGAACGGAACCGGTCGACAATGAACTCGGCCGCTTCGTCGTACGGCACCGTATGCGCCGCGCTTCCGATCGGCGCATCCACGTCGTGCCAGTCCAGACGCGGGAGCCCGAGCAGCTTCGCCTTCCGCTCCAAATAGCGGACAAGCTGCGGCTTGCCTTCGTTGATGGCCGCCCACATCGCCTCCAGCGTGTCCCGGCTCATCCGGTTGATCTGCAGCGGTTCCTTCAGCACGTCGTTCCAGCCCCGGTTGCCGTACAACTTCAAGCGGAAACCGGCGAGCCGATTGAGCGTCTCCGCGCACAGATCAGCCTGCTCTCCCCATTCCCGCTCCCATTCCGCAAACGCCCGCTGGCGGACGCCGCGATCGCCGTCCGTCAGCTTGTTCGCCATCTGGCCGGCCGACAGGAGCTGTTCCTGACCTTCCGCATCGATGAACCGGAAGCGGGTGCGGGCGACGATCGTATTGTACATCTCGCCCCAGCCGTGATAGCCGTCCACCGCCAGTTCCCCGGCCAGCGCTTCCTGCTCGGGCGGCAGCTTCTCCCTGGCGACCTCCCGGCGCTCCCGCAGATTGAACGCGACCGGAGCCGCCGCCGGCGTCCGCAGCCACGACTCCCATTCGGCATCGGGCATCGTCCGCAGCCTGTCGTCGTATTTGGTCAAGGCGGACAGAAAGGCGGCGCCCAACGTTTTCACCCGGTCGTTCAGCGCTCCGGCCGCCTGATCGCGCATATCCTGCGCCTGCAAACAGGCGACGAACGACTCCGCCTGCCGCAATCTCGGCAGGATCGACTGAACGGCTTCCGTCCAGCCGGACAGGCCGGCTTTCGGTTCATCGGCGAGCGACCGGTCAAGCGCCGCGATATCCCGCTCCAGCCGCTCCAGTTCCGCCGCAAAGGCGGAGGAGCGTGAGCCTCCTGCGTAAAATACGTCCAGATCCCATGTCTGCGGATAAACATTCGCCATAAACGATTCCCCTTTCCCGTCCTTCGCAGCGCCCGGCGTCCCTTCGGACCAGGCGTTTCCGTCAACACCGGTGCATTTCGACTCCGTCGTTCCTTCGGCCCTTGCGTCATTTCGACTCCCGGCGTTTCTTCGACTCCGGCGTTTCTTCGACTCCCGGCGTTTCTTCGACTCCGGCGTTTCTTCGAATCCGCGGTCCCAACTGGCGCCGCCGCGCGAAAGAGGATAAAATAGAAAACAAAGGCCGGCCAAAAGTCGCTCTTCAGATGCGCTCTTGCCGGCAATGTATATCCATTATACCGCATTCCGTTCCGGAACGGATAGCGATTTCCGCAATTGGAGGGATGAACGATGTCCAAACCGCTGCCGATTTCGGCGGAAACGGCCGTCAAGCTGGCCGAGAAGCTTAACGTCCCGCTGGAGCATCTGATGCATATGCCGCGGCATATTTTGCTGCAGAAGCTCGCCGAGCTGGCGAACGAGCCGGACCGCGCCAAACCCGAAGATCGTGGCGGGGGATCGTCGCCGCTATGATTCCGTTCGACCGAACATGGCCTTACGATATCGTCATGAACGATGTTTACGTGCCGGAATGTCCGTTCTGCGGCCAATCGAACGTGCTGCTTCCGATCAGGCCTGCGGAGCTGGACGACGTGCGGAGCGGAAAGAAAAAACTGCTCGTTTTTCCCTGCTGCCGGAACAGCGTCACGATCATCGACGCCGACAGCGATTATCTGTTGACGAATCGCAGGCTGCGTTCCGGATAACGCTGCGCCGCTTCCGCGGCGAATCCGTCATGTCGGATCGTCCTCCGTATTGACAAAATGATAGGCCGGCCCGCTCAGGCGGGTCAGCACGATTTCCCGAAGTTCCTCGTCAACGCCGGCTTCCTCGAGCGCTTCGGCCATGCAGCCGAGCCATGCCTCCGCCCGTTTCGGCGTAACCGGAAACGGCAGATGCCGGGCCCTCATCATCGGGTGGCCGTACCGGTCCGAGTACAGGGACGGTCCCCCGAAAAACTGGCTCAAAAACATATACTGCTTCTCCATCACCGGCTCGATATTTTCCGGAAACAGCGGCCCGAGCAGCGGATGCCGCTTGACGCGCGGATAGAAAGCTTCCACGATCCGCCGCACCGTTTCGCCGCCGCCGAGCGCTTCATAGATTGTTCCGTAAGCTTGCACTTCTGTCACCTCTCTTCTGGCTTCTGCCTCGCCTACCGCTATTATACCATGAAAGAGCGCCCGACCGGCCGCGCCGCATCCTCTGTCACCAAACAGGCAAAAAAGCAAAAAATGCCCGGCTCCGAAGAGCGGGCATTGTACTTATTCGTATGACCGATTCAACCTTCACAATCTTCTTCGCCCGGGGCCGGCAAGGACACCCGAATGACGTAAACGAAAGCGCAAACGAGGATGCCGGCGATAACGCTCATATCGATCACTCCAAGTCAGTCGGTGTATTTATATTGTAGCATAACCGTTTTGCGCCGAACAGTCTTTTTGGAAGCGTTTCCCTATAAAATTCTCATTTTTTTAATTTAAATGCATTCCGATGCAGGTGATGTTTGTCCACGCGGGCTCATATATCTGGAATACAAGCGTTTGTACGCCAATATCGTGAAAGGGAAGAACGCCATGCTCCGATTTATGCTCCGCCCCGCTTCGGTCATCGCCTGGTGCTCCGCGCTCATGGCGTTGCTGATGACGGTGTTTCCCTATGCCGCGCTGGAAGCTTCCTTGCGGGGGCTGTCGATCTGGTGGGAAGTGCTGTTTCCCGCGTTGTTCCCGTTTTTCGTCATCTCCGAGCTCTTGCTCGGTTTCGGCATCGTCCATTTTTTCGGCAAATTGCTTGACCCTCTGATGCGGCCGCTGTTCCGCCTGCCCGGCATCGGCGCCTTCGTCGTGACGATGGGGTACGTCTCCGGTTATCCGGTAGGCGCAAGGCTGACGGCGCAGCTATGGGAGCAAAAGCTTGTGAACCGGTCGGAAGGCGAGCGGCTTGTCGCCTTTACGACGACCTCCGATCCGATCTTTCTGATCGGGGCGGTCTCCGTCGGTTTCTTCCACAATGCCGCACTCGCCCCGCTGCTGGCCGCCGCGCATTACGGAGGCGCGTTTGTGATCGGGCTGCTGATGCGGTTTCACGATGCTTCCTCTCCCGGCACGCCCGATCCGGCGGCGAGCGGAACGGTTCACCGCCGGGGAAGGCGCGTCGCGGACGCTTTGCAGGCGATGCATCAAGCCCGGCTATTGGACGGGCGCGGATTCGGCGAACTGCTGCGCGACGCGATCCAGTCCGCGCTGCGGCTCATGATGGTCGTCGGCGGGCTCGTCGTTTTCTTCTCCGTCGTGATGGAGCTGATGACCCGGGCCGGAGCCGTCGCGGCGTTGGCCGAAGGCATACGTCTCCTGCTGTCCTCGCTTGGCCTTCCGTCTCCGATCGCCGACGCCTCCGTCTTCGGCTTGTTCGAGGTAACGCTTGGCGCCCGCGCCGCCGGCGACGCCGAAACGGAACTGCTGCACAAAGCGGCGATTGCGGCCTGGGTGCTCTCCTGGGGCGGTCTCTCCGTCCATGCCCAGGTCGCCAGCCTGATCAGCCGCACCGACATGCGTTACGGGCCGCTGCTGCGCGCCAGACTGCTGCACGCGTTCGTCGCGATGGCGCTCGTCTATATGTTGTGGGGGTGGCTCGGGCCCGCTGCTTAACGCTTGCGGGGATGGCTCGGGCCTGCTCCTTGAACGCTTGCGGGGATGGCCCCTGCTCCTGAACGCTTTCGGACGGTTTGCGGCCTATCCCGTTCCAAATCCGGCGGACCGAGCGGAATCGACGTTGTGTTCCTTCCCGTTTTCCGCTATGATCGAATGTGACGATAATGACCGGAAGGAGCTTATATTGTTGAAATATGCCGTAATAGACAGAGGAGACAAGTTGTCGATTCAGCTTGCCGAACGATTCCATACGTTGGCTGCCGGACGCGGATTGGTGCGCGATGAGGAGCGGCCGGAAATCGTCATCTCCATCGGCGGTGACGGAACGCTGCTGCAGGCGTTCCACACCCATCTGGAACGGATCGACGAACTCGCTTTTGTCGGCGTGCATACCGGCCATCTTGGCTTTTATGCGGATTGGCAGAAGGATGAGCTTGAGGAGCTTGTCCGCACGATGTCCGATCAAGAGCCGAAAATTGTCCGGTATCCGCTGGCGCGAATCGAGATGGAGACGGCGGAAGGGACGTCGTCGCATCTGGCGCTGAACGAATTTACGCTGAAAGGGGTAGACGGCACGCTCGTCGCCCAGATCAATATCAACGATGAATTGTTCGAGATGTTCCGCGGCGACGGCATCGTCATTTCGACCCCGTCGGGCAGTACGGCGTACAATAAGAGCGTCGGCGGAGCTATCGTCCACCCGTCCATCGAATCGCTGCAAATCGCCGAAATCGCGTCGATCAACAATCGGGTCTACCGGACGCTCGGCTCGTCCGTGCTGCTGCCGGCCCACCATCATTGCGACATCATTTCGCGGAAAGAACAGCGGCTGTTGCTGGCGATCGATCACCTGAATATTTTGCGCTCCGATATCCGTTCCATCCGGGCAAGCGTGGCGGGACAGAAAATCAGCTTCGCGCGCTACCGCCCGTTCACATTTTGGAACCGGGTAAGAGAAGCGTTTCTCGGATATGAAGTGAACTGACGATGAAAGATTGGCGCATGTTTTTTAGTTTCGTCAAGCCGTATCGATGGCTCGTCATCGTGACGCTGCTGATCGGTGCGGTTAAATTTGCGATCCCGCTGTTGCTGCCGCTGCTCGTCAAATATGTGGTGGACGATATTTTGCTGGCCGACTTGACGACGGCAGAGAAGCTCGATCATCTGTGGAAGGCGATCGCATTCGGGATGCTGCTGTTCGTCGTCGCCCGCTATCCGATCGAATATTACCGGCAATACTTTGCGCAACTGACGACAAGCAAAATTTTATTCGACATGCGGACCCGCATCTGGAGCCATCTGCAGAAGCTGTCGCTTCGATATTACCAGAACCGCTAGTCGGGCGAAATCATTTCGCGCATGATGAACGACGTGGAGCAGAGCAAGGCGCTGGTCGAGACCGGCCTGATGAATATTTGGCTCGATATGTTCACGCTGATTTTGGCCCTTGTCATTATGTTTCAGATGGATGCCGGTTTGACGCTCGTGGCGATTGCCGTGCTGCCGTTCTACGCGCTGGCGGTAAAAACGCTGTACAAAAGATTGCGGTCGTACTCGCGCTCCCGCTCCCAATCGCTCGCCGAGATGCAGGGCTATTTGAACGAACATGTGAACGGCATGGCCGTCGTCAAAAGCTTTACGCTCGAACGTTACGAACAGAAGCAATTCGGCGCGAAAAACGAGCAGTTTTACTCCCGTTCCCTGGCGCTTACCCGCTGGAACGCCCTGACGTACAGCATCGTGAATACGATCACGGAGATCGCGCCGCTGCTCGTGCTCGGCTACGGGGGCTATCTCGTCGCAGCCAAAGGATTGTCGGTCGGCTCGTTCGTCGCTTTCTACGGCTATCTGGACAGGCTGTTTTCGCCGCTCAGACGGCTGGTGAACGCGTCTACCGTGCTGACGCAAGCCGCGGCTTCGATGGAGCGGGTGCAGGAGTTGCTGGAGGAACATCCCGATATCCGGGACGAACCGGACGCGAAAAAGCTTGAAAAGGTTCGGGGCAGCATCGAGTTGCAGGATGTCTGGTTCCGCTACAAGGAGGACAACGACTGGGTGCTGCGGGGCATCGATCTATCGGTATCGCCCGGACAGACCGTCGCCCTCGTCGGCATGAGCGGAGGCGGCAAGTCGTCGCTTGTCAGCCTGCTGGCGCGGTTCTACGATGTGCAGAAGGGCGCGATACGGCTCGACGGTCAGGATATCCGGTCCGTCACGCAGGAGAGCTTGCGCAGCCAGATCGGCATGGTGCTGCAAGATAACGTTTTGTTCAGCGGCTCTGTGCGGGAAAATATTATGCTCGGCCGTCCGGACGCGAGCGAGGCGGAAATGATCGAAGCGGCCAAAAACGCCAATGCCCACGATTTTATCGAATCGCTGCCAAACGGCTACGATACCGAAATTGGCGAGCGCGGCGTCAAGCTGTCCGGCGGGCAGAAGCAGCGCATCGCGATCGCCCGCGTTTTTCTGAAAAATCCCGCCATCCTCGTGCTGGACGAAGCGACCTCGGCACTGGACCTGGAATCGGAACATCTCATTCAGGAATCGCTGCGGAAGCTGGCGCAAAACCGGACGACGCTGATTGTGGCGCATCGGTTGTCCACGATTACGCACGCCGATCAGATTGTCGTAATCGAGCATGGCGAAATCGTCGAGACCGGCACGCATGACGAGCTGATGGAGAAGGGCGGCGCCTATGCCCGTTTGTATAACGTGCAGCATTTGTGAGGAGGCGCTGCTTTATTCGCTCCCGCCGCGCTGTCCTCGCGGCCGATAGCGAACCTGCAGGCCTCTATCCGCCCACGCCGCTCCGCCCGCTGCTCATAAACATAGACGAAGCCGGACGCTCTGCGTCCGGCTTTAACGTTCTTCCTTATGAACGGCGCGCCTGTTCTCCGGATGGCCGACCGGCTGCCGGCTTTCCTGGCCGGCGCGCGCATCCGCCGCACCGGCTGCCGCTTGCTCCCGCGCCAGTCTTGCGGCATCCGGTTTGCCGCCGGGGCGTCCGAATGGGCGGTTAGCGCCCTGCGGGCGCTTGCCGGGCCGGTCGCCGCGTTCCCGGCGTTCCCCTTTCGGCTCTGGGCGCCCGTCGCGGGCGGCGGCATCCTTGCGATGGTGGACGGAACGCCCCTCCCGCAGCGGCTCCGCGCCTTGGCTGCGCGCCTCGCCGCGCCTGCCTGCGCCGGAACGCGCTTCCTCGCCGTTACCGGCCTTGTCCGCACGCCCCGCGCTGCCGTTCTCCGCGCCGCGCTCGCCTTCCGGCGAAGGCCGGACAGTCGCATCGGCGTATGCGCCAGGATCGGCTGGCGCCGCATCCTCCGCTTTCATACCGGAACGCTTCGGCTCGGCCGGCGGATTGAAAGGCACAGCTGCGCTGCTTTCCCCTCCGGGAACAAGGTCTTTGGATTCCTCCTTCGAATCCTCGTCCTGCATCCCGTAAACGGCGGATTCGTCGGCAAAATCCGGAGACAAGAGGTCTCTGTCCCCCGCAGACTTCGAAGGGTTCGGCACTTTTTGCAGCACAAAGTAGGCGCATCCGAAATTGCAGTATTCGTTAATGTAATCGACCACTCCCGATATGGCCGTATCTTTGTTCGCCTTCGGGTGATTATCGCGAAAAAAACCTTTCAGCCGAAGCTTCTCGTAACCCCAATCGCCAACAATGTAGTCGTAGCGTTCGAGCACCTCGCTGTACCGCTCGCGAAATATTTCCGGGTTCCACCCGTTCTTGTGGTCATACACCAGTTTGTATGTTTTGCCGGCGATATGAATCAAAGCGCTACCCCCACTCCGTCTTGCAGCTTACGGCGAAACCGCCCGCGATTCCGCAGCGGACTGCACCTGTTCATGCGCATGATACGAGCTGCGCACGAGCGGTCCGGATTCGACATGATCGAATCCCCGCGCCAGGCCTTCGCGCTTCAGCGCCGCGAATTCGTCCGGATGAACGTAACGTTCCACAGGAAGATGGTTTGGCGTAGGCTGCAAATATTGTCCCAGCGTCAAAATGTTGCAATCCACTTTGCGCAAATCGTCCATGCTCTGCAAAATTTCTTCATAGGTTTCCCCGACGCCGAGCATCATGCTCGATTTGGTCGGAATTCGAGGCTGCATTTCTTTGGCCCGTTTCAAAAGTTCCAGAGAACGGTCGTACTTCGCTTTGGCCCGTACCCGGTCGGACAAACGTTCCACCGTCTCGATATTATGATTCAAAATATCCGGCTTGGCATCCATAACAATTTTCAGCGCATCCCAATTTCCCATAAAATCAGGAATCAGCACCTCGACGCTGCAAAACGGCAGACGGCGCCTGATCGCGCGAATCGTCTCCGCAAAGATGGATGCCCCTCCGTCATTCAGGTCGTCACGCGCCACCGATGTCACAACGCAATGGCGAAGCCCCATTTGCTCGGCCGCTTCCGCTACGCGTTCCGGCTCCTGCAGGTCCAGCTCGGTCGGCATTCCGGTATTGACGGCGCAGAACCGGCAAGCGCGGGTGCAAATATCGCCCAAAATCATAAAGGTCGCCGTACGGTTCGCCCAGCATTCGTAAATGTTGGGACAGCGCGCCTCCTCGCACACGGTATGGAGCGTTTTGGAACGCATCATATCTTTAAGCTCAGCATAATTCCCGTCTGTAACCAGCTTAATCCGCAGCCAATCCGGTTTGGGCTGCTTGCTTTGCTGTTTTTTCATGAAGGCATTACCCGCTTTCGCTAATTCGGTTTGCTTACTCGTTTATTATAGCATGTTTCGGATAAAAACCAATGATATGCAAATGATAACAGCTAGATAACCCCGTGACTGCGCCATGCAAACGATGCCGTTCTGCTTCACAAAATACTTTAGCCCGTGGCGTTGCCACAAGCCACTATGCTTTTCGCAAAGCTTTAGTCCATGGCTTTCGAAGCCACTATGCTCTTCGCGAAGCCTTAGTCCATGGCTTTCGATGCTGCTTTGCTTTCGCAAACCTTGAACCCACGGCTTTCGAAGCTGTTTTGCTTCGCAAATCTTGAGGAGGTGACACGAGTGAAACGTTTCCGGTCTATAGCGGCTGCCGCCGCCATCGGAGCGTTCATATGCGCCGCTTTCGGTCCGGCCGGATCGGTGAAAGCCGCTGATCCCCGTCCGACGGAGGAACGGCAGCAGCTGTACGACAGTTTGAGCGCCGTAACGGGTATACCCTGGTACCGCCTGGCCGCTTTGGACCAATACGAGCATACATTGACCATGGCCCGCCCGAAGACGCGGCAGAAAACCGGCCGGATCGTCAGCATCTACGTACCGGAGGAAAAATGGAGCGGTCCGCTCAACCCGGACCCGGAAGAAACCGACCCGGCCGTTATCCGCTGGTTCGGCGGCATCGGATGGGACGGGAACGGAGACGGACGCGCCGAACGGACCAATGATATCGATTTGCTCTATTCCGTTGCCCGGCAGCTGATTCCTTACGGACAGTCCGAAGACGACTTTGCCGTCGGATTGTGGGAATATTACCGCAACACGCGCGCGGTCCAACGCGTGAACCAGTTTGCCAAAATTTATCAGGCATTGGACAAGCTCGAGCTGAACGACCACGCTTTTCCGCTGCCAATCGGCACAAGTTATTCATACCGCAGCACCTGGGGGACAAGCCGCAGTTGGGGCGGCAGACGGATCCATGAAGGAACCGATATTTTCGCATCTTACGGTGTGCCCGTGCGCAGCACCTGTTACGGCATCGTGGAAGTCAAAGGCTGGAATCCTTACGGAGGCTGGCGAATCGGCATACGCGATCTGAACAACTATTATCATTACTACGCCCATCTTTCCGGCTTTAACAAATCGATCAAAGTCGGCGATGTACTGAAGCCCGGCCAGGTTGTCGGCTGGGTCGGCAGTTCCGGCTACGGCAAACCGGGCACTCAGGGCAAATTTCCGCCGCATCTGCATTACGGCATTTACCGGGATCGCGGCTTGATCGAATGGTCGTTCGACCCGTATCCGCTGCTGAAACGCTGGGAAGCGGACGAGCGCAAAAAAATCAAAAGCGGACGTTAAGGCGCAGCGCTCCCGCTATCCTCTTCCGTGTGAGAAGGCTCCGGCACAGCCGGAGCTTCTTCATTGCCGCTTCGCTCTCCTTCTCCGGCTCCGGGTTTTACGGTCACGCCCGTCTTTCCCGGTTCAAGCGGCAAGGATATCGCCGGCGCATTGGCGGCGGAACTGCCGACGGGATTGCCTTTGTTGTCGTAATAATACATCGGCACGTCGCCGACGACCAGCAAATACGATACCGGGATTTCGCTCTCCACCAGCTCCGGTTCGGTATCGAAAGGAATAATAATGGACACTTCCGCCATTACACGTATATACACTTCAACCAGAACCATGTTAATGCCCGTGGCCTGTTGCCGCGTCTTCAGCTCCACCTTCGCCGCGCCCAGCGGCTCGAAGCGGACGGGAACGCGCGGACCGAACGACGCGATAATGGCGCTGTCGAACGCCTGCCCGATCGGAATCCGCTCCGGCACTTCATGCACCGCCTTCAATGCCGACTGCACGGTATCCACCGTCTCCGACGTAATGCGAATATGTTCGGCATAGTTGAGCATGAAGCCCGACACTTTTCCGCTGCCGTCCGTTTTCCATTCGATCAGTTGCTCGAGATCGGTTCGCTCCGCCACTCTCTCGGTAATCGCTTTATTGATCGCCTGCGTCGCCACTTGCTTCACTCGCATTTTCGCCACGTGCATAAGCGGCGGGCGCAAATTTTTCTCAATATACGAGAAGGTTTGAACCGACAGCAGAACGAACAGAACGAGAAAAATGATGACGAATTTTTTCTTGCCGCCTTTGCGGATCGGCTTCGAAGGTTTGGAACGAAAGACGGCCGGCCGCGATACCGTGCCGCCAGGCCACAGCTTCACGGGAGATCGGAACGTCCGGGCTTTCCAGCCCTTGGACCGGGGCGGCAGCGATATGCTGATCCATCGTCTTTTTCCCCATCTCGCCATGCGCGCATCCCCCTTTTTCTCGATGTCGTCCGCTCGTAACATGTCTATGCCGAAGACAGGCAAAAAAGAAGGAAACCGGGTAGCTACCCGATTTCCGATGTTGGCGCTTTTCATGTCTTCCGACAGCATCGCATGCGCATTACAGCTGATTGTCCCCCATCCCGGAATAAGCGGCAGTCTGCGTATAGCCGGACGAGGATGCGGCGCTTTTCCCTTCCGCGCACCAGAGCATCCCTCTCCGCATCATTTCCTTAACCGGAGGCATATTGACGATGTTCGCCTGGTGGCCGAGCGAATTGTAATACACTCTGCCGGCTCCCCACCGTTTCGTCCAGGCTACGGGCATATCGACCGCCTTGTTCGTGGAATGAGGTCCGGGTGCGGTCGGGAATCGTGTTGTCGCCAGCACTTCCACGGCCGGATCGACATGCAAATAATATTGCTCGGAACGAACGGTGAAATCGTTCAGCCCCGCGGTCAACGGGCTCGAACTGTTGCGGATTTCCACGACATATTCCACGCCGTCGCCGCCCGGATGGGCCACCCAATTGCCGCCGGTCATAAACTGCCAGTCGACATTTTCCCGGAACGCGTCGCACATGCCGCCATGGCAGCCTGCCAAACCGACGCCGCTCTGCACGGCCTCCGATACGTTGTTCACGAGCTGCTGGTCGATCCGTCCCATCGTCCATACCGGCACGATCAGATCGAGCCCCTTCAGCTTCTCCGCATCCGAAAAGGCTTCCAGCGTATCCGACACTTCGACCTCGAACCCTTCCGCAGTCAATATGCCGCGGAAAATATCGGCCACTTCCTTCGGCTGATGTCCGTCCCAGCCGCCCCATACAATAAGCGCTTTTTTCATTCCGATCTCTCCCTCGCGCTGCTTTTTGTTTCCGCCATTCCGCGAATGAACGCATGTTCATTTTATGTACACGCGTTCATTTTCTCACGGAAGGATGCCGTTGTCAAAAGGTTTTTCCGTCCGTTGCCGGCAGCAAGTTCAGCCAACTGGTGCCCCTCACCGCGGATTTCGGCTGTTTTCTGCCAAAATCGGAGCGTTTCCCAGCGGCGGCGGCATCCGAAACATCCTTTATTGCGCCATGAATCTGCACCCGCTTGCGAACCGTTTCGCCGAGGCGACAATTTTAAAAAAGCCCCGTCATGGACGAGGCTGACGCGCCAGCTGTTCCTGGGCAAGCCGGATCATTTCCCTGACCATCGCGCCCCCGATTTGACCGCCCACCTGACCGGCCGACTCCGTCGTCAAATCGCCGTTGTCTCCGGGCTTCAAGGGCACGCCGATCGATCGGGCAACTTCATATTTGACGTCGTTCGGGCGGCTCGGATCGACATGATAGCCTTGACGCCGCATGACCTCCGCCTTGAAAGCCTCCATCGCGCGTTCCGCCCCCGGTACGACCAGTCTTCTTCTGCCTCTTCTTGCCATCGATTCGTTCACCTGCTCTCTCCGTAATAGTTTGCTTTAGGCTAGCATCCCCCTTATTCCGCTTTTCATGTGCGGCATCATTTGCTTGAAACCTGCGTTCCAAGACGAACGCCATCTTCCGAAACAAGCCGCTTTATGACTGTAAAGAAGCGGTCGGCTTGGACGGAGCGACGGTAATTTGAAGAAAGGTAGGGGCCGATTTCGTTGGAGATTTCTTCAAGGTGAAAGACCGCTGCTGCGACAAAAGGCGATTCGCTCTTGCCAGAGCTCGCTGAGTGGCGGATTTGCCATGAGAACCCACCGCTGCTGCGTTAAAAAGCGATCCGCTTTTGCTGGATGCTCGCTGAGTGGCGGATTTGCCTTATCATTACCCGCCTCTTGCTAGCGGCAAACCGCGTGTTCGGTCATGCAGGCTGCGATTAAGGCTTCCGTTAAGGCTTCCATTTAGTTCCCTTTAACAATCTAACGAATCTGACAATCGCTATTTGGCGAAAAATCGATGTTTCGGAATTGTAACGAATCTGAGCAACGCTATTTGCTTAAAAGTAGTCAAATTCAAGCGGAAAATCGTAAATAAGGTGGCTCAGATTCGTTACATCCCAAAAAGCGGCTTATGGGCAAAAATAAGACGTGTGAGATTCGTTGCTATGA
>NZ_JBCNFP010000079.1:0-34266 GCF_050481165.1 Paenibacillus cisolokensis | reverse complement strand
CGGTGGGTTTTTTGTTGTTCGTTTAGCGGTGGTAAAACGCAATTTCTTCTTGTTGAAGTCTGATTACGCCGTCCGGACGATGCTTTCGGAAGAGGAAGGTTAGCAAGATGCGGGGAGCAAGCACCCATAGATGCCAGCAAATCAGACTTAGCAGAAGCGGATCGTTGGCCCACGGATAACTGATGGCGATGACGCACAACCCAAGCCATAACAAATGGCGGTGAAGCTTGCGAAAAGTCGCAAACTCGCATTCCAGTCTCGGTTGGAGCCCGATCCATGGCGGTTGTATTCGCCAAATCCACCTTCTGGAAGAATCGTCCGTCCGTTTAAAGGTAAGCAAAGCGATGGTCAATTGAATCAGTTGAACAAAGACGGCTCCGAGCAACCAACTGACAAGTCCGGTCCAACCGTATAATACGGATTGGAAGATCAGGATTAGGACCGGGATGGCCAGATAGCTCCATATGCTCTCTTTCCGAAACTGTTTTTTTGCGATAAGCTTGTATTGATATATCGTTGCGCGCTCCTGTTCGGATAGCGGCTGTCTCATGCCGTACTGCCTTCCTTTCTTATTTCGATCCGTCCTCTTTTCTTTATATATCGGTTAATCGTGCCGGAAAGTGCAGAGCAACGCCGCCGTAATCTGGCGTGACAATCACCAACCTTCGGCTTTCGTCATACAATGTATTACGGTATGCTATGAAACAAGTATGAACTAATAGAAAATGGGGTATACTGATAGCCATATAATCGCTATTTTGCAAAGGATGATCGGATATGAACGATGAACGTTATTTGACTTGCATCATATGCGGCCAGTCCAAGCCGGAAGATGAAGGAATCAGCATCGTCACCGAATTTATATGCTGCACATGCGAAAGCGAAATAGTAAGAACCGACGTTCAAGATGCGAAATATCCTTTTTTTATTCATCGGTTAAAACGAATTTGGGTGCAAGAAAACGCTTGAGTCTTTTCGTGGACGAACAGACACGAATTGACTCTTTTTTTTCGCCTATTTCCGGGTACAATGATGATATAGCAATGGACAGGGGGAACGGACAACGAATGAATCGCCTTCGGAAGCCGCTGTTCGACGCGCTTATCCGCAGACTTGACCGCAATCCGCTCAGTTTTCATGTCCCCGGACATAAAAACGGCCGCTTGTTTCATGCGGAGCCAGCATCTCCGATCGAAGGTGACGATATTTTCGCCACTTATAAAACATGGTTTGAAATGATTATGCGGCTTGACGTGACCGAATTGCCGGATACCGATGATTTGCACCAGCCGGAAGGAATCATTGCGGAGGCGCAGCAGCTTGCGGCGGAATGTTTCGGCGCGGAAGAAACCTATTTTCTTGTAAACGGAAGTACGGCCGGTAATTTGTCGATGCTGCTTGCCGCATGCGGACCGGGAGATCTCGTCATTATGCAGCGGAATGTGCATAAATCGGTATTAAATGGACTGCGGCTTGCAGGAGCGCGCGCCGTTTTTGTGATGCCGGAGCTTGAGCCTCGCACAGGGCAAATGACGGTACCGCGGTTGGACACTCTCGCGGAAGCGCTGAAGCGATACCCTGACGCGAAGGCCGTATTTTTATCCAGTCCGAATTACTACGGGGCAGCTGTCGATTTGCGTCCTTATGCCGAAGCTGCGCATATGCATCGTATTCCGCTGCTCGTCGATGAGGCGCACGGCGCCCATTACGGCTTTCATCCGGCTTTTCCGACCAATGCAATGCAAGCCGGAGCGGACGTTGTCGTCCAGTCGGCGCATAAGACGCTTCCGGCATTGACGATGGGAGCGATGCTCCATGTACAAGGCTCGCGGCTCGACCGCGGCCTGTTGAAGAAGGCGCTGTCCGCCGTCCAAAGCTCGAGCCCTTCATATCCGATTATGGCTTCTCTCGATATTGCCCGGGCAATGGTCGACCGGTACGGCGAATCGTTGTTTCGGGACGGGCTGGAGGCGGCGAAGATATTTCGGGAATGGATTTCGGGTCAGGATAGCGCGCTGGAAGTCGTTGAAGCGGATGGCGGTTCCGGTTACAAGCAAGATTCGCTGCGCGTTGTGCTGCGGGATGGCAGCGGCACGGTGCCGGGATATACGCTTCAGCGGGAATTGGAATCGCGTGGCTGCTGGCCGGAGCTTGCGGACGAGCGTCATGTGGTGCTTCTTTTTGGCGCATTTACGACGCCAGCCGATGTCGAACGATTGATTCAGGCTTGCGCATCGATCGTGCAGGATTGTCGAATTCCCGAGCGCAATGAGAGCAAAGAGAAAGACCGGGAGCCGGATAGAAATCGTACCGTATGGTATAGCGATGATGAGGCTATTTCTTTACCCGTTTCTTTTCAATTTCATATGAAAACAAGACAGAAAGTCAAAACGGTTGTCCTGCATCAGGCAACAGGGTACGAATCGGCGGAAACGATTATTCCGTATCCGCCCGGCATTCCCCTGCTTTATGAAGGAGAACGGATTACGCCGGCCATTGTCGAAAGGTTGGACACGCTGTCGAGACATCGTGCACGATGCCAGGGCGCTTCCGATCCGACATTGCGCACGATCAACGTGTTCGACCGGTCCGTCTCATCCGGATCGTAATGCCAAAAAGCTTTCGATCTTGGAACGGCTTTGTTATGATTAGAGTATTACATTAGTCGAAGGAGCTATTTTGGTTGAATAAAGGATTATTTATTACGATCGAAGGCGGGGAAGGCGCGGGCAAAACGTCACTTCTTGCCGAACTGGCGCATAAATTGAGGGTAAAAGGCAAACAGGTCGTGACGACCCGGGAGCCGGGGGGCATCCCGATCGCGGAACGGATTCGCGGCATTATTCTCGATAAAGCGAATATCGGGATGGACGCTCGCACGGAGGCGCTGCTGTACGCCGCCGCAAGACGGCAGCATTTGGCGGATAAAGTCGTACCGGCGCTGGCAGAGGGGAAGATCGTGCTTTGCGACCGTTTCGTGGACAGCAGTCTGGCTTATCAGGGCTATGCGAGAGGCTTGGGCGTTGAAGAAGTGTGGGCGATCAACCGGTTTGCAATTCAGGATGCGATGCCGGATTTGACGCTGTATATGGATATTCGCCCGGAGGTAGGACTTGCGCGCATCCGCCAAGCCGGGGAACGCGAATTGAATCGGCTTGATCTGGAGTCCGTTTCGTTTCACCGGAAGGTAAGGGAAGGGTATTTGTCGTTGCTGGAGCGCGAACCGGACCGAATCGTGCGCATAGACGCCGAACAAGAGCCCGGAAAAGTGCTGGAGGACGCGATTTCGCTGATCGAGCGTCGATTTGCAGGATTTTTTGCAACCGATGTCAAACTATAAGTATAACAGGATACAGCAACCCGCATGAAGACGCAGGTCATAAAATGTTTGGGGGGAATGGGATGAAGCTGGTAATTGCGGTCGTTCAAGATAAAGACAGCAACAGATTGTCGAACGCGCTCGTCCGGGAAGGCTTCCGGGCGACAAAACTGGCCAGTACCGGCGGCTTTTTACGAGCCGGGAATACGACATTTATGATCGGCATCGAAGACGAGCGAGTCCATGAGGTGTTGCATGTTATTCGTTCCAATTGCAAAGTACGCGATCAATTGGTGACGCCGGTATCGCCGATGGGAGGAACGGCCGATTCTTATATTCCGTTTCCGGTCGAAGTGCAGGTTGGCGGTGCAGCCGTATTCGTCTTGCCGGTTGAACGGTTTGAACATTTCTGAATGGGCGTGAAACTCGCATGAAAATTAATCCCGGATGGCGGTCGTTCGGTCAGGAGAGAACGATAACCGATCAGACCGCCAAGCAGGTACAGCCGCGATCGTTCGCAGACGTCATGCATCAGCAGGACCGCGAACGATCACGGGAAGAATTGCAGCAGAAGCTGAAGGACATTCATCTGCAGGGAGAACGGCTCGCCCGTTCCATGACTGTACGGGAGTTAAAGCTCTATCGCGAGATGGTGCGCCGGTTTCTGGAAGATACGGTCAGGAGAGGCATTGGTCTGAAAGAAGTGCGAGGAGTGGACCGGCGCGGACGGGTGAAACGGTACAAGCTGCTCGACGAGATCAATGAAAGCTTGACGGAAATGGCCGAAAATTTGCTGGAAAGTGAACAAGGACGGATCGAGCTGCTGCATAAAATCGGTGAAATTCGCGGCATGCTGATTAATCTTGTGTTTTGAAAGGAAATATTTGTAATGAAGATCGAACAGGTACCGGGGCAGCCGAAGGCCAAACGCATATTGAAGCATGCGCTGAAGAGCGGTAAAATTTCGCATGCCTATCTGTTTCACGGGCCTTCCGGCACAGGACGCAAAAACATGGCGATGGCATTCGCTCAAGGGCTGTTTTGCACTTCGGGCGGAGACGACGCATGCGGGGAATGTCTGGAATGCCGCAAGTTCGAGCACGGCAATCAACCGGACCTGCATCTCATCGCGCCGGAAGGTCAATCGATCAAAATCGACCAGATCCGGGAATTGCAGCGTGAAATGGCTTACCGCAATACCGGTTCGAAACGCAAAGTATATATTATGGAAAGGGCGGAAACGATGACGATGCAGGCTGCGAACAGCCTGCTTAAGTTTTTGGAAGAGCCGCTTTCCCCGGTTATCGCGATTTTGCTGACCGACAACGGACAAGCTGTACTGCCGACGATACGGTCGCGCGTTCAATGGGTTCCTTTTTTGCCGATGGCTCCTTTCGAAATGCTGGAGCAGCTTATACGGGAAGGCCATCCGCCGCTGCTCAGCCGTCTGGCGGTTCATCTTGCCTCCGGATTGGACGCGTGTCGGGAGCTGATCGCGCAGAATGAGTTTGCAGAAATGAGAAACGTAGTGATACAATTAGGAAGGGAGAGTCTCACCCGATTCACCGCAGCGATGATTACGACGCAGCAGCGGGTGTTCAAATCCGCGATCGGCGAGCAGCCTCAGCTGCTGTTGTCCATGTTGTCACTATGGTACAGAGATATGATTCTTTTCCAGGCTGGAAAGCAGGAAAGCATCGTTTTTATAGATCAGTCAGATTGGATTGGCAGCCATGCGTTCACCCGCGAAGCTGAAAGCTGGGTGCGTTGCATGGAATATGCGCTCGAAGCCGGCAAGCGGCTGCGCGCCAATGTGGCGCCGCAGCTGGCGTTCGAGCAACTATGGGTACACGTACAGGAGGGCTAAATCCTTGTATAAAGTCGTCGGGGTCCGCTTTAAGAAAGCGGGCAAAATCTACTATTTTGACCCGGACGATCATCCCGTCGCCAAAGACCAGCATGTCATTGTCGAAACGGCGCGCGGAATCGAGTACGGCAAAGTAGTAGTCGGACAGAAGGAAGTCGGTGAATCGGATGTCGTCCTCCCGTTAAAGAAAGTGATCCGCATTGCAAACGAAGTTGACGCCAAAATCGTGGATGAGAACAAGATGGCGGCCAGAGACGCGTTTGCCACATGTTTAGACAAAATAAAAGCTCATCAATTGAAGATGAAGCTGGTTGATGTCGAATTTACGTTCGACCGGAACAAAATTATTTTTTATTTTACGGCGGAAGGACGAGTGGACTTTCGCGAGCTGGTCAAAGATTTGGCCAGTGTCTTCCGCACCCGGATCGAGCTGCGCCAGATCGGCGTCCGGGACGAAGCGAAGATGCTGGGAGGTATCGGTCCTTGCGGACGGATTCTGTGCTGCTCGTCCTGGCTTGGCGACTTCGAACCGGTATCGATCAAGATGGCAAAAGATCAGAACTTGTCGCTGAATCCGACCAAAATTTCCGGATTGTGCGGACGTTTGATGTGTTGTTTGAAATTCGAGCACGACAATTACGAGAGCGCACGGGAAGAGTTGCCGGCTGTCGGTAAAATCGTCATTACTTCGCTGGGCGAAGGCAAAGTAACCGGAATCAACGCATCGGCAAAAGCCGTCTACGTCCAACTGTTCGACATGCCTGGCAAGCCGAAAGAAATGCCGCTGGACGATGTCGTCGTCAAATAAATCGTCCACTGCGGAGCTATTACGCTTATATGCTCTGGGGTGGGAACTTGGAAAACAAAGATATTTTTTTGGAGATGGATGAGCTGGAGAGCAAGCTTGGCACCTTTCATCGGGAGCTCGGGGAGCTGAAGCTGCGCATTAAGTGGCTGCTGGAAGAGAATAAGCGCCTCAGCATGGAAAACAACCAGTTGCGCAAAATATTGAAGCGGGAGACGATTGCGGCAGCAGTCGGCGATCATCGCCAGAAAGAAGCGAATGGCGAAACGGCGGGGCGTCCGGAAGAGGCGAAGGATCAAGCAGCTTCTTATGCGGCGGCTGTCGGAGAAGGGTACGATAACTTGGCCAGGTTGTATCACGAAGGTTTTCATATTTGCAACGTTTATTACGGACACTTGCGAACAGAAGGCGATTGCTTGTTTTGCTTGTCTTTTTTGAACAAATCGTAGCCGAAGAAGACCCGGAAGAGGGTCTTCTTTGTTGTAAGATCGGAGTGAAGAATTTGCAGGACGTGGCGCAATCCACCGTAAAGCTGTATCCGGGCGAACGGATTGACGACTTGATGTTCAACGGCTTGAAAATTATACAAAGCCGGGAAGTGTTCAGCTTCTCGATCGATGCGGTATTGCTGGCGGAATTTGCGGCGATACCGAAACGCGGAAGAGTGCTTGATTTATGCACCGGCAACGGCGTCATACCGCTTTTGCTTTCGGAGAAAACGAACGGAACAATCGACGCAGTTGAAATTCAGCCCCGGCTTGCCGATATGGCCAAACGAAGCGTGGCTCTTAACGGACTTGAAGACCGGATTCGGATTATCGAAGGCGATCTTCGCCACTATGTGAAAAAGGCCGGCTATGGCGTGTACGACGCGGTAACGGTCAATCCGCCTTACATGCCGGTCACCGGAGGCGATGTGAACGGAAGCGAATACTATGCCATCGCCCGTCATGAACTGTACTGTACGTTGGAAGATGTGGTTGAGGCTTGCGCAAGGCTCGTAAAACCGGGGGGCAAAGTGACGATGATCCATCGTCCGTCCCGATTTCTGGACATCATGGACTCGCTTCGGCGCTGGAAGCTCGAACCGAAGCGTGTACGATTCGTCCATCACCATACAAAGGCCGAAGCGACGATGGTGTTGATTGAGGCGCTCCGTGACGGCCGCCCGGATCTGAAGCTGCTGCCTCCGCTGTTTGTAGAAGAACGAAACCCAACTGCTATATAATAGAAGAAACACGTTTTGATTTGGATAACGGAAGGACACGGGAGACGTGAAAATACAGAAAAGTTTTGGCGAACAGGCCGGAAAAGGTACGCTTTATTTGGTGGGAACGCCGATCGGCAATTTGGAGGATATGACGTTCCGGGCGATTCGAACGCTTAAGGAGGTCGATCTCATTGCCGCGGAAGACACTCGCCAAACCCGAAAGCTGCTGACTCATTTCGATATCGGGACAAGGCTGGTCAGTTATCACGAACATAATAAAACAGCAAGCGGAGCCGAACTGCTGCGGCTGCTCGAAACGGGCCTTCATGTAGCGCTCGTCAGCGATGCCGGCCTTCCTGCCGTATCCGATCCGGGAGCCGATCTTGTCCGGGAAGCGATTGACCGGGATATCCCCGTCGTTCCGGTTCCCGGAGCCAATGCGGCATTGTCTGCGCTTATCATATCCGGGTTGCCGACGGACCGGTTCACCTTTGCGGGATTTCCCCCTCGGGAGCGCAAAGAGCTGAAGGATTGGCTCGAAGCGTGGATCGGCAGCGCGTGCGGCACGCTTCTCGTTTATGAGTCGCCCCACCGTCTGAAGAAGACGCTGCAAGCGATGCTTGACGTCTGGGGAGACCGCCCGATCGCGATGGTTCGGGAATTGACGAAACGGTACGAGGAAGCGGTTCGCGGAACGGTGTCGGATTGCTTGGAATGGATCGAGCTGCATCCGCCTATGGGAGAGTATTGTCTCGTTATCGATCTTGCGGCGAACGGCGGTATCGAAGGGGTGGCGAAAGAAATGTGGTGGGACGGGCTCAGCCTGGCCGATCACGTTGCCCGCTATGAGCATGAGACGGGGGACCGGAAGGAAGCGATCAAGCGGACGGCCGCCGATCGCGGCATGTCGAGGCGCGACGTCTATAACGCCGTAATGAAGCGTTAGGGCGGAAACCGCCGCCGGTCGCGCCGTTCGGCGTCCGCACGGCGGCAAAAAAAAGACCTTCCTGGCCGGGTTCTAGCGCAGGAAGGCGTTAAGGAGTATAAAAAGGTTAGAATTAACAAGTGCAATTACTTGTATTATAACCTATAATTCTTATTTTGTCACAGGAGAAGGCATTTCCGACAAGCAAATATTGCAGACTATTTTTCCTTTGAAATAGGTTACATTTTCAGCATTGCCGCAGAATATGCATGCGGGCTCATATTTCTTCAGCATAATGCGTTCGCCGTCTACGTAAATTTCAAGGGCGTCCTTTTCGCCGATGCCAAGCGTACGACGCAGTTCGATCGGGATGACGACGCGTCCGAGCTCGTCGACTTTGCGGACAATTCCTGTTGATTTCATCATTCTATCGTGTCCCCTCTCCACTAATTCGTCAGTTTTCGACATAGTTTTACTTTTTTCTAAACACTATAATACCAACCATTCCCAAAATAGTCAACATGGTTTTTTCCTTGAAATAACGGGATTTTCAAGACTTTTGGAATGGGAAATGAAGAGTAAAATACAGAAATTCTCGACAAAAATACTTTCATAAACGACATAATTCGACAGTATAAGTCGACAAATAATGTCGAAAAACGCGGGAAGGGGTGTTAACCCATGCAGCATGCTCTGGCAGAAGAAAAAGTATTTAAAGACCCGGTTCACAAGTACATTTATGTACAGGATTCGCTTATCTGGAATTTAATTAATACCAGGGAATTCCAACGTCTTCGGCGTATCCGGCAGCTCGGAACTTCATATCTGACATTCCACGGCGCGGAGCACAGCCGGTTCTCGCATTCGCTCGGCGTATATGAAATTACGCGCAGAATCATATCGCAATTCGAGCGCAACGGCTACCCGGATTGGCCGACCGGCGAGAAGCTCGTCGCGCTTTGTGCCGCTCTGCTGCATGATGTCGGGCACGGCCCGTTCTCCCATTCCATCGAGCAAGTGTTCGACATGGATCACGAAGAGTGGACTTGCCGCATTTTGCTTGACGACACCGAAATTCACCGGGTCCTGTCAGAAGTGTCGGCCGATTTCCCGGAACGGGTCGCTTCCGTAATTCGGAAAACCTATCATCACCCGATTGTAGTCAGCCTCGTGTCCAGTCAAATGGATGCGGACAGAATGGACTACTTGCTCCGGGACGCGTATTATACCGGCGTCAATTATGGGACTTTCGACCTGGATCGCATATTGCGCGTTCTGCGCCCTTACCGCGACCGGATCGTAGTGAAGGACAGCGGCATGCATGCCGTGGAAGATTATTTGATGAGCCGGTATCAAATGTACTGGCAAGTTTATTTTCACCCGGTAACCCGCAGCTCGGAAATTATTCTTAGACAAATTTTTCGCAGAGCCAAAGAGCTTTATGGGGGTGGGTACCGATTTGGCTGGATGAACCGTTCGCTGCTCAAGCTGATTAATGGTACACTTACCGTCGAAGACTATTTGCGTTTGGACGAAGCGCTCGTCCAGACGGCGTTCAGTGAGTGGACCGCCGAACGGGACTGGCTGTTGTCCGATTTGTGCCGCCGGTTTTTGAATCGCAAGTTGTACAAATATATAACTGTTGACGAAGCGAATGAAACGATGCTGGCGGAAATGAAACGGCAATTCTTAGCGGCGGGGCTTGAACCCGAGTATCATCTGGAGGTCGATTACCCGTCCGATTTGCCGTATGACGTATACCGGCCGGGTCCGGGGGATACGGGCGGCAAAAGGGACAAACCGCCGATACTGCTGGTGGACAAGCATGGAAAATTGTCGGAAATATCGTCGCAATCCGACATCATCCATTCGATAACGGGCATTCAGCGCGGCCGCTATCACCTGTATTATCCCGAAGATTTGCTGCGGGAAGCGGCCGACCGCTTGTCGCCTGAAATCAAAAAATGGTTTTCATTGACGAACGAAAAGGAGATTTGAACGCATCATGACTGGATTGTTCGACACCCATACGCATTTGGACTCCCCTCGTTTCGACGGGGATCGGGAAGATGTCATTAAACGGGCAAGAGAAGCCGGCGTAGAACGGTTGGTCAATATCGGTTTTAACCGGGAGACCATTCCGACCACCATCGCGCTTGCGGAACGATATGATTTTATTTATGCCGCCGTCGGCTGGCATCCGGTCGACAGCATCGACATGAAACCTGATGATTTGCAGTGGATCGAAGAACTGTGCGCGCATCCGAAGGTGGTGGCCGTCGGCGAAATCGGGCTTGATTATCATTGGGACACATCGCCGAAAGAAGTGCAGCATCGCGTATTCCGCGAACAGATTGCGCTTGCCCGCCGGATCGGCAAGCCGATCATCATTCATAACCGGGACGCGCATGAAGATGTCGTGAACATTTTGCAGGAAGAGAAAGCAAGCGAAGTGGGAGGCATCATGCACTGCTTCTCCGGCAGCTGGGAAACGGCCAAACGATGCCTCGACATGGGCTTTTATATTTCCTTCGGAGGGCCTGTCACGTTCAAAAACGCGAGAGTGCCCAAAGAGGTGCTGGCCAAGGTGCCGCTTGACCGGTTATTGATTGAAACCGATGCCCCATATCTGGCGCCCGAACCTTTCCGAGGGAAGCGAAACGAGTCGGCTTATGTGAAATACGTAGCCGAGGCGGCGGCGGTAATAACAGGAAAAAGTGTGGAAGAAATTATGAAAATTACGATGGAAAATGCCAATCGCTGTTTTCGGCTTGAACGAAAAACGAACAGATAAAGAGATCAAAGCAGATAGAGGGCGAAAAAACTGAATTTGTTTGATGAATTCGCCGATATTTCCGATGTTTTTCCTGAAAAATCATGAATATCGTGTTTAATCGCATCTTTACAATGTGGTGGACTACAGAGTATCATCTATCACAGAGCTTAAGCGTTGTATTGGATTTCCAGTTCACAAATATTGTTTTCGCTTAATCTTCCGGCAGGAAGAGCGGGGGAACCAACAGCGGGACGATCGGCATCGATTGTCATCGCGTACCAAACTATTTTGGGGTGAATTGAACGGCCCGAAGTCCGCGGATGAAGGCGCCGTTGATAGGGCGACTCTCTTGCCCGAACCCGACAGCTAACCTCGCAAGCGTTCCAAGAGAGATCAATCTCGTGCATCCACATTCCATGATTAACGGCAGCACCCGGGAAGCCACGAAACAGATCCTCTGTCGACGGCTTCTTTTTCTTTTTGAATAATGTGTAAACCGTCGACATAGGGTTAATCATGGAGGTGACGAGAGGAGGACTGGAATGCGTGCCTGGTCACGCGACAACACAATAGTCACGTCAAGGTATCATGCATGTACTTAGGCGGCGGGGCTATGAAGGAGGACCGAAGAAGTGGGCGTATTTTCGAAAAACACCCATGGTAAACGATCATCCAGCATGTCTTTCGCAATGCGATGGAAGCATGAAAACTTGCGTTTGATTCTTCTCAGCGTCATTATTTCAATCGCTATGGCTTTCATGTTGTTGGTATTGTTATACGGATCGGCCAATCGAAGCGTATCTGTCGTTCTGGATGGACAGGAATCCGTTGTAAAGACGAAGCAGTGGGTATTGCAGGAGCTGCTGGAGGAGCAGTCCATCACGATCGGACCGTACGATAAGGTGTCCATGCCGCTCAACGGAGCGGTGAAAGACGGCGACCGGATTGAAATCGAAAAAGCCATTCCCGTCAAACTGAAGAACGGCAGCAAGGAATCGACCATATTTACGACTGAAAAAACGGTCGGGTCTCTGATCCAGGAGATGAATATAGAAGTTCGCGAGCAGGATAAAGTGTTCCCTTCTCTCGATACCGAGCTGCAATCGAACATGAAGGTGCACGTCGTTCGAATCGATAAACATATAACCAAGCAGGAGCAAGAAATTCCGTACCAGGTCGTCAGGAAAGAAGACCCTACCCTGGAGAAAGGGAAGCAGAAGGTCGTTCGTACCGGCAAGAACGGAGTCGTCGTCCGGAAATACGAAAAAATATTCCAAAACGGCATGCTCGTGTCGCACCGTCTCGTGACCAAAACGGTGCAGAAGCCGAGCGTGAGCCAAGTCGTCGCAATCGGCACGAAAAACCCGGAGCCGAAAGTCACATTGCTCAGTAATACCGGATCGGTCGGCACGGCGGCCGTATCGAAGGCCGGATTGACGTTCAAACCTAAGAAAACGCTGAAGAATGTAACGCTTACCGCTTACTCCGCCGGCGTCGAATCTACCGGCAAAAGCGAAAACCATCCGGAATACGGCATTACCGCTTCCGGCACGCGCGTTCAGGAAGGCCGCACGATTGCGGTCGATCCGAATGTCATTCCGCTGGGCTGGTGGGTATACATCGAAGGGATCGGCCTCAGACGCGCGGAAGATACGGGCGGCGCGATTAAAGGAAACAAAATCGACGTTTATTTCGACAGCGAATCGTACGCCACCAAATTCGGGCGCAAGCACGGCTATACCGTCTATGTGCTCGGTCCGAACAAACCGTCTTCAAACTGATCGCACCATCGTGATTTATTCATATCGTAATCGTACAGCAAATATGCCATGATAAGAAGAGGCGCAGCCTCTTCTTTTTGCATGTATGTCCGAATGTGTCCTCTCATTAATGACGACGTATAAGGGAGTCGAAAAGTTGCATGATTCAAGAAATAATTGTGGTGGAAGGAAAGGACGATACGGCAGCCGTGAAACGCGCTGTGGAAGCTGATACGATCGAAACGAACGGCTCAGCCGTCGGCGAAGACGTATTGCGCCGGATTGCGCTGGCGAAGGAGCGGAGAGGCGTTATTATTTTTACCGATCCCGATCATGCCGGCGAACGGATACGGCGCATCGTGTCCCGCCGCGTGCCCGGCTGCAAGCATGCTTTCCTGCCGCAGGAGGAAGCCTTGTATAAAGGAGATATCGGCGTCGAAAACGCCTCCCCCGAAGCGATATGCCGCGCGCTCGCCAACGTCCGTACGGAAGCTTCGGCCGATGCGGTTCCGTCCGATATCGTAAACTGGGAAGATTTGGTCGAGGCGGGACTGGTCGTTCATCCGGATGCGGCGTCCAGACGTCTTCAGATGGGCCGTATATTGGGGATCGGGTATGCGAATGGCAAGCAGTTCTACAAGCGCTGCGTCAGCTTCCGAATCGGGCGGGATGAATTTCATGACGCGCTGAGAGAGCTGGAGCGAGGACGGGAGGAGACGAAATGACAAACGATCGGGCGGGCGATATGCGGCAGGCCGCAGAAGTCGCCACACCGAAACGGACGCGCGATATTATTGCAAAGCACGGTTTTTCCTTCAAAAAAAGTCTCGGCCAAAACTTTCTGATCGATCAAAATATTTTGCGAAAAATTGTCGACGCGGCGGAGTTGGACAAGACCAAAGGGGCTCTGGAGATCGGTCCCGGCATCGGCGCGCTGACGCAATGGCTTGCCCACAGCGCCGGCAAAGTGGCGGCGGTGGAAATCGATAGCCGGCTGTTGCCTATATTGCAGGAAGTGCTTGGCGCAGAGCCGAATGTAAGCATTATACACGGCGACGTGCTTCGTCTTGACTTGCGGCAATTGATGGAGGAGCAATTTACCGGGATGACCGGCATCAGTGTGGTCGCCAATTTGCCTTATTATATTACGACTCCGATCTTGATGAAGCTGCTGGAAGAACGGCTGCCGCTTGATCATATCGTCGTGATGATTCAGAAGGAAGTCGCGGAGCGGATGGCGGCTGTTCCCGGCAGCAAGGCTTACGGGAGTCTGAGCGTCGCCGTACAATATTACACCAGGCCGGAGCTTGTATGTACGGTGCCGCATACCGTATTTATTCCCCAGCCTAACGTCGATTCCAGCGTAATCAAGCTGACGCTGCGGGATCGGCCCCCGGTGGAGACCGCCGACGAAGCGTACTTTTTTCGCGTTGTGCAGGCCGCTTTTGCCCAGCGGCGCAAAACGCTGGCCAACAATTTGGCCGCGTGGGCGGGCAAGGACCGGCGGGAAGAGGTTGTGCGGCTGATTGCGGAAGCCGGCATCGATCCGTCGCGCAGAGGAGAGACATTAACGCTGGAGGAGTTCGCCGCAGTCTGCAACGTATGCTATAAGGCGGGAGTCAACCGGTAACGGGTGGATGACGATCGTCCCGGGTGCCGCTGCCGTCCGAACCAATGCCGGATTGCCTTGCCGGCGTTCCGCAGTCACCTTTGCTTCTGTCCGCCCATAGGATAGACGAAGAGGTGATGGCCCATGAACCAAGGGGACCTGGTCGTCCGTAAATCGTACGGCGGTGACGTGCTGTTCCGTGTTGAATCCATCGAACCGATCGAGGAGCTTGCGATCCTGAAAGGCACAGATTACCGTTTGCTTGCAGACGCGCCGATTCCCGACCTGTCGGTCGTCCAAAATCCCGAGCAAACCCGTGCGGCGCAAGAAGTCCGCGTTAAAGTAAACGAATCGTTGCGCCGGATCTACGAACAGCGCGAACAACAAAACGTGCAAACCGATATCAGCATCCGGCTGGCGCAAAAAAATCAGCCTTATTTCGAAATGCCCGGCAAAGTGCTGCATTTGGACGGAGACGGCAATTACATGAAAAAAAGCATGCAGCTGTACACGCAAATGCGCGTTCCGGCTTATGGGGTCCATATTCACGAATCGCAAATGCCCCATTTATTGCATCGTCTGCTTCCGCAAGTGAAGCCCGACATCGTCGTCATTACAGGACATGACGGCGTATTGAAAAACCGGCTGCCCAATGAGCTGCATAATATCAACAGCTACAAAAACTCCCTTAATTTTGTAAATGCCGTGAAAATTGCGCGCGAGTATGAAAAGACATTGGACGGCCTCGTCGTCATCGCCGGGGCATGCCAGTCGCATTTCGAAGCCCTTATTCAAGCTGGGGCGAATTTCGCCAGTTCACCGGGACGGATTTTGATTCACGCGCTCGATCCGGTTTATATTGCCATTAAAGCCAGTTACACCTCGATCAAGGATACGATCGATTTATCCGAAGTGATCCATGGCACGATCAGCGGGATAGACGGCGTCGGAGGCATCGAGACGATGGGCCGGCACCGGATCGGATTGCCGAAGCCCAAAATGGCCTTGACGACGGTCATTTAGACGGATAGCGAAAAGAAAGAAAACGACATGCCCCAAGGACATGTCGTTTTCTCATATGGGGCTGCATAGAATCGGGGAAACGAGGGAAAAATAAATAAAAATTTCGTTGACAACCAAATATGCATGCTGATATAATTATTTGTTTCAATTGACAAACCCCCTCTTTTTGGGTATAATGGACAAGGAAAGAGGTGGTTGTGGACAATGGCTAAAAATGCACTGTCTGAAATCAAACGCAGCTTGGAAGCTCATGTCGGCTCTAAAATCCGTCTTCGAGCCAACGGTGGTCGACGCAAGACCATTGAACGTACCGGTGTGTTAGAGGAGATCTACCCATCTGTTTTCATCGTCAAGCTGGATCAGGAACAACATGCATTTAAGCGAGTCTCATACAGCTACGCGGATATTTTGACTGAATCGGTGGAAGTAACCGTGTGCAATGACGAAGGCCAGGTCCGCATTAACTATTTACCGCACTGAGGCATCGCGCCGATTTGGGCACGGATTGCATTCCGTGCTTTTTTTTTGCCTGCATGCGGAACGGGAAACGACGCATAATAACGGTATTACGAAAGCGGGAAGGAGTGAGGTTTGCGATGAGTCGCAGACGCCGCAGCACGATGTCGGAGCAGCTCAAGAACGAGCTCGCGAAGGACCTCGGGTTTTATGATACCGTACAACGGGAAGGATGGGGCGGAATTCGCGCCAAGGATGCGGGCAATATGGTGAAACGGGCCATCCAGCTGGCCGAGCAGGCGGCCGCGAAGCAGCATCGGCCGTAGCTCTCGCTCGCCATTTCCGACCGCTCCGTCACAGGTCGAAGCAAAGCCGATTGCACGGGATACCGCAGCCGGCTTTGCTTCGCTTTTCTAATGCCTGTCTGCTATAATAAGTGGAGCTAACAAAACGGACGGGTGAACGGGATGAAAATTTATGAAAAAGCGCCGGCCAAAATCAACTTGCTGCTCGACGTTTTACATAAACGCGACGACGGTTTTCATGAAGTTGAAATGGTAATGACGATGGTCGACCTTGCCGACCGTCTCGAAATGGAAGAGCTTCAACGGGACACGATTATCATATCGAGCCAGGCGGGCTATATTCCACTGGATGAGAAAAATCTTGCCTTCCAGGCCGCCAAGCTGATTAAAGAACGCTACGACGTACGGAAAGGCGTTTACATACACTTGAATAAAAAAATTCCCGTCGCCGCCGGCCTTGCGGGCGGCAGCAGCGATGCGGCCGCAACTCTTCGCGGCTTGAACCGGCTGTGGGGGCTGCATATTCCCGAAGATGAGCTGTGCCGCCTCGGCGCCGAGCTCGGCTCCGACGTGCCGTTCTGCGTGACAGGCGGCACCGCGCTCGCTACGGGACGGGGAGAAAAGCTGCAGCGGATCGCCAATCCCCCGCAGTGCTGGGTCGTGCTTGCCAAGCCGCCGATTAATGTATCGACTGCGGATGTTTACGGCAAGCTTCGGGCATCCGAGCTGGAATATCACCCCTCGGCAGCGGATATGATCTCCGCGATCGAGAACCAGTCTTTCAACGGCGTTTGCGAGGCGCTCAGCAATGTGCTGGAGACGGTTACGCTGAAGCTTTATCCGGAAGTGCGCCAGCTGAAAGAAAGCATGAAGAGACTTGGCGCCGACGGTGTTCTCATGTCAGGAAGCGGCCCGACCGTATTCGGCCTCGTCTCCAAGGAAGCGAAGCTGGCCCGTATTTATAACGGGTTGCGCGGCTTTTGCAAAGAAGTGTATGTGGTAAGAATGCTGACATGAGTTTCACGTTCTCCTTGCCTAAATCCGTATAAAAATGTTATATTGACATTATAATATTCGGATTTGGAATTATTGGATCAGGCAGGGGGAGAATAGCGTTGAAAAAAATGAAACGAAGTGCCCGTTTGGTCGAAATGACGCAATATTTGCTCAGCCGCCCCCACACGTTAATTTCGCTGACAGCATTTGCCGACAGGTATCAGGCGGCCAAATCGTCGATCAGCGAAGATTTGGCGATTATCAAGGAAGTGTTCGAAGACGAGGGACTCGGCGAGCTGCACACGCTGGCAGGCGCCGCAGGCGGTGTCAAGTATATTCCGAAGATGAAGAGATCCGTTTCGCTGGACATTATGACAGAGGTGTGCCGTCAGCTGGAACAGCCGGAGCGCGTGCTCCCGGGAGGCTACTTGTATATGACCGACATGCTCGGCCAGCCGCGGCTGCTTCAGGATGTCGGGCGCATTTTCGCCACCGCGTTTGCCGATCGGGACATCGATGTCGTCATGACGGTGGAGACGAAAGGGATTCCGCTCGCCTTTGCGACGGCCAACTGCCTCAATTTGCCTGTCGTCATCGTGCGCCGGGACAATAAAGTAACGGAAGGGTCGGCCGTCAGCATCAATTACGTTTCCGGATCGACCAAACGGATCCAGACGATGTCGCTTGCCCGCAGAGCGCTGAAGGAAGGCTCACGCGTCCTCATTATTGACGACTTCATGAAAGCGGGAGGCACCGTGCAAGGCATGAGGGATTTGCTGAACGAGTTCAACGCCACGGTGGCGGGCGTCGGCGTGTTCGTCGAATCCGGCGAGATCGGAACCGAAGAGCGGCTGTTCAACGATTATGTCTCGCTTGCCAAGCTGACGGCCGTCGATATGAAGACGAAGCAAATGATCATTGTACCCGGCAATTACTTTGAATCTTGACAACGGCGAAAGAACCGAATGGAGGATGATCAGAATGAACAAGCTTCAACCCGAAACGATTTCCACAAGCAAGGCTCCGGCTGCGATCGGACCTTATTCCCAGGCGATCAAGCTGGGCAATCTGCTGTTTACGTCGGGACAAATTCCGCTGAACGAAGACGGCGTCCTTGTCGAGGGCGGCATCGCAGAACAAACCCATCAAGTGTTCCGCAACCTGCAAGCGGTATTGGAAGCGGCGGGAGCCACGTTCCGGGATGTGGTGAAAGCGACGGTCTTTTTAAAGGATATGAACACGTTTTCAGAAGTGAACGAGATCTATGCTTCTTATTTTGGAGACCATAAGCCGGCCCGATCGGCGGTCGAAGTCGCGCGTCTGCCGAAGGACGTTCTTGTCGAAATTGAACTAATCGCCTCTATCCATGTCGAATGAAATCGAAAAAGTTGCTAGACTAAAAAATTTTTTTAAATGGAGCATTTTATTACCAAAAAATTAGAAGGATTTTGCACGCAAATGTGGAATTATACACCAAGTCTTCGATAAGGCAAAGGTGGTGAACCCAAGTGCAAATTACCGATGTCAGACTCCGCCGCGTTAATTCCGATGGTCGTATGAAAGCTATTGCATCCATTACGATCGATAATGAGTTCGTTGTTCACGATATTCGCGTGATTGACGGGAACAACGGCATGTTCGTGGCGATGCCGAGCAAACGTACGCCGGATGGAGAGTTCCGGGACATTGCCCACCCCATTTCATCTACGACCCGGGAAAAAATTCAATCAGCTGTACTTGCGGAGTATGAGCGCGCCGCGACTGAGGAAGAAGTTATCGAAGAAGGGGCGTAATGTTGTAATACTAGATAAGGGGGCCAATCGGCTCTCTTTTCTTTTGCCTTGATATCGGCTATAGTCATGTAAGAAACAAAGCTTTGAAGCGGAGGGAAATCGCATTGAAAGTAATGGCGATTGTACTGGCGGCCGGACAAGGCAAACGAATGAAATCGAAACTGTACAAAGTGATGCACCCGGTTTGCGGTAAGCCGATGGTCGGCCATGTGCTGCAGACGGTGCGGGAAGCTTCGTGCGAACGCACAGTCGTCGTCGTCGGACACGGGGCGGAAGCGGTGCGCGCATACCTCGGAGACGAAGCCGAATATGCGCTGCAGGAACAGCAGCTTGGCACCGGCCATGCGGTGCTGCAGGCGGAACCGCTGATCGGCCGTGAGACGGGGACGACAATCGTCATATGCGGGGATACCCCGCTCGTCACCTCCGATACGCTCGTCGCGATGCTGAAGCTGCATCAGGAAAGCGGAGCCGCGGCAACCGTACTGACGGCGGCGTTCGACGACCCGACCGGCTACGGCAGGGTCATTCGCGGCGAGGACGGCACGGTAAAGCGTATTGTGGAGCAGAAGGACTGCTCGGCGGAAGAAGCGGCGGTGCGCGAAATTAATACGGGCACTTACTGCTTCGACAATCGCAAACTTTTCGAGGCGCTCAAGCAAGTGAAGAACGACAATGCCCAAGGGGAATATTATTTGACCGATGTGATCGGCATTTTGGCGGCGGCGGGAGAGAAGCTGCAAGGCTACCGCACTTCGGATCTCGCCGAGGCGATCGGCGTCAACGACCGGGCAGCGCTGGCCGAGGCGGAACGGCTGATGCGGGAACGCATCGTGCGCAAGCATCTGCTCGGCGGCGTCACCCTGATCGACCCGTCGGCTACTTATATTGAGGCGGACGTACGGATCGGCGCCGATACGGTCATATATCCCGGCACCGTGCTGCGCGGCTCGACCGTCATCGGCGAAGATTGCGTCATCGGCCCGCAGGCTGACATCACCGACGCCGTTATTCGCGATGGCGTGACGGTCAAGCATTCCGTCGTCGACGCTTCGGAAATCGGAAGCGGCAGCGCGGTCGGCCCTTATGCGTACATTCGGCCGGGGTCGGTCGTCGGGGAGCAATGCAAAATCGGCGATTTCGTAGAATTGAAAAAAGCGACGATCGGCAACGGCAGCAAAATATCCCATCTGAGCTATGTCGGCGACGCGGTTGTCGGCCGTGACGTCAATATCGGCTGCGGCGCGATTACCGTCAATTACGACGGCTACAACAAATCGCTGACCGAAATCGGAGACAACGCGTTTATCGGCAGCAATGTCAATCTGATTGCGCCGGTGAAAATCGGGAACGGCGCATATGTTGTCGCCGGCTCGACCATTACGCACGATGTGCCGGAGAACGATCTGGCGATTGCGCGGGAACGACAAACCAATAAACCGGGTTATGCGGAGAAGATTCGCGCGCGCGCAAAGGCGAAAAAAGAAAATGGTCGAAGCTGACGCTTGCTTCCTTTGAAGACCGGGCTTTCCGCAAGTCCGGTCTTTTCGGCCCCGTCAAACCGTTTAAAGGCCCGGCTTGTTGGGTATAGTGTAGTAGGAAATGCGTGAATGGTAGCGTAAATGCTATCCAAATACGAAGGAGGTTTCCGTATGCCGATATCCATCCAAGCCGAACAGCGCACGGCAGACACGAGAGGCGCGCTCCGCCAGCTGCGGAATAACGGAAAGGTGCCGGCCGTCGTATACGGCAAGCGGATTGCCGCGCCCGCTTCGATCGCCGTCGATGAGAAGGAGCTCATGGCTTTGCTGCGCTCCCATCCCAACGCTGTCATCGAAATGGACGTGCCCGGCGCTGGAAGACAATCGGTCATGGTTACGAACGTTCAGCGGGATGCGTTGACCCGCCGCGTGCTGCATATCGATCTGCATCAGATCGATATGAATGAGCAGGTCAAAACGCAGGTGCGCATCGACTTGATCGGAGACAGCGCGGGCGTACGCGAAGGCGGCATATTGTCGGTCAATCTTCACGAGCTGGAGGTGCAATGTCTGCCCCGCGATATTCCGGAATCGATCGCGGCGGACATATCGTCGCTTGGAATCGGCGATAGCTTGACGGTGGGCGAGCTGAGGCTGCCCGATGGCGTCGTATCGGTAACCGAAGGGGATACCGTTATCGCTACGGTAATGGCCCCGCAGAAAGAAGTGACGGAAGAGGAAGCGGAGCGGGCGTCGGATGCCGAGACGGAAGACAAGGCCCAGCGCGACCAGGCCAATTTGAAAGAGACGAAAGAGGAATAGCGTCTGCAGAAGATAACGAACCGGCTCGGGCGCCAGGCGCCCGGCCGGTTCGATTGTTTTGTTTCGCATTGGCGGCCGGATTAATAACCGGGACGCGAAACGAATGTAAATTGTTTGCGGCTGTAATATACGTTGTTGATGCTGACGTAATCCTGGCTGTAACGATCGATGAAGCCGATGTCGCTATGCTTCCGCCCCCAATAAATCTGCACGGGAACCTGATGTATGATGTGGTCCTGGAAATGACGGTCCTTATAGATCATTTGTCCATTCATATACATCGCTTTTTCCCCTTCTTTATGATAAATTGATGAGAATACAGCAACTATAAGGTTGACAATCGAACAAGCCTAATCGTTGCATCATCGAGCAAAAAAATTCAGGAGTGCATGCCATATGAAATGGATAGCGGGGCTGGGGAACCCCGGAGCGGCTTATCAGGGAACGAGACATAATGTCGGGTTTATGGTTGTGGATGCGCTGGCCGAACGATTCGGCATTCGTGTGACACAGAGCAAGTGCAAGGCTTTGATCGGAGAAGGCAATGTGCGCGGCACGAAAGTCGTGCTGATCAAGCCGATGACCTATATGAACCTGTCAGGCGAGGCGATCCGTTCGTTTCTCGACTACTTTAAGGCCGATCTGGCCGACGGTTTGATCATATACGACGATCTCGATACGGAAATCGGCAAAATCAGACTGCGGTACAAAGGGGGGCCGGGCGGGCACAACGGCATCAAATCCATTATTCAGCATACGGGCACGCAGACGTTCAACCGGATCCGCATGGGCATTTCGCGGCCGTCCCATCCGGGCGTCAACATTGCCGACTACGTCTTGTCGAATTTTTCGAAGGACGAACGTGACAAGCTGGCGGCCATGGTGGAACGGGCGTGCGATGCGGCGGAATACGCGCTTGACGCGCCGTTCGAGGAGACGATGGCAAAGTTCAATCGTTAGAAAATGTGAAAGCCGGGCATACTGAAGAGTATATTTGACTCTTCAGGAGGCATACATATGGCTGTAAACTATATTTGCCGGCACTGCCGAACCGAGATCGGCTCCATTCGCGGGGATCAAGTGAGCGAGTTCAGGCTGGGCTTCCATTTCTTGACCCCCGAAGAACGCAGCGATATAATAGCGTATAACCCGAACGGCGACGTGACGGTGAAAGTCGTCTGCGATTATTGCCGGGAAGCGCTTGACGCCAATCCCGAGCTGCTGCTCATACCGAGCCCGTTGCAGTAAGCTCCGTCGAACGGTTACAAATAGGCCTTGGCGTATGGCTGAGGCTTCTTTGCGTGTTCTTTGCGTATAGAAACGAGGTGCATCATCGATTGAAAGCGTTAGTTGAAGCGTTCGCCAAAGATCAGGATTTCCAGACGGTCGTCTCCGGTATCCGCCAAGGTATGCGCGAGCAGTTGATATCCGGGTTGGCGGGTTCGTCGCGTCAAGTGCTGGCCGCAGCGCTGATGGAAGAGCTTGACCGGCCGATGCTGATTGTGACCCATAATATGTTCGCTGCCCAGAAAGTTGCGGAGGATCTGCAGGAATGCCTGTCCCCCGACCGGGTTTTGCTTTATCCCGCCAACGAACTGGTGGCTGCCGAAGCGGCCATCTCGAGCCCCGAGACGCTTGCGCAGCGCATCGACGTGCTTATCCGGCTATCCCAGGGATTTCGCGGGATTGTTGTCGTGCCTTTCTCGGGCGTCAGGCGTTATCAGCCGATCCCGGAAGCGATGGCGAATGCACAGATCAAGCTTGTCGTCGGGGAAGCGCTTCCACTTGAAACGTTTTTGCGGCGCATGACGGAGCTCGGTTATGAACGGACCGACAGGGTGGAGAAAAAAGGCGAGATGAGCGTGCGCGGCGGAATCGTCGACTTTTATCCGCTCACTTCGGAAGTGGCCTATCGGGTCGAATGGTTCGACGATGAAATCGACTCGATCCGCACGTTCGATCCGGCCGATCAGCGGTCCATCGAGAAGCTGACCGCGTATACCGTCCCGCCGTGCCAGGAGCTGCTCGCGGAAGAAGAGAGGTTCCGCAATGCCGCTCAGCTTGCCTCCGAACTGCTGGAGAAACAGCTGGAGAAAATGTCCGACCGGATGGCCAAGGATCGGCTGCGAATCGAAATCGGAGCGGAGCTGGAGCGGCTGCGGGAGCATGTCTATTTTCCCGAACTGTATAAATATATTGCGCTGCTGTACCCGGAACGGAAAACATTGCTCGATTATATGCCGAGCGATACGCTGCTGCTGCTAGACGAGCCGACGCGGCTTGTCGAGACGGCCCGGCAGCTGGAGCGGGACGAGGCGGAATGGGCGACTCATCTGCTGCAGAACGGCAAGTCGCTGCCGGGCTTCGAGCTGGCGCGGCCTGCGGACGAATTGCTTTATCACCGCCCGTTCCCGACATTGTTCCTGTCGCTCTTCCTTCGGCAAATACCGCACACCCAGCCGCAAAATATTTTGAACTTCATGTGCCGGGCGATGCAAAATTTCCACGGCCAGATGAATGTGCTGAAAGCGGAAATCGAGCGGTGGCGCAAGTCCGGAGCGACCATTATGATGCTGGCCGGCAGCGCCGAGCGCATCGAGCGGATGCGCCGGGTGCTTCACGATTACGATATCGAGCCCCCGCTGCTGCTGGAAGGCCAGCTGCAGTCCGGCTTCGAGCTGCCTTCGTCGCATTTGGTCGTCATCACCGAAGGCGAGATGTTCTCGCAGAAGCAGCGCAAAGCAAGGCGCATCGATAAAAAAATCGATAATGCCGAACGGATCAAAAGCTATACCGAGCTGAAGGTCGGCGATTATGTGGTCCATCAAAACCACGGCATCGGCAAGTATCTCGGCATCGGTACGCTCGTCATCGGCGGCATTCATAAAGATTATTTGCATATCATGTACGCGGGCGGCGACAAGCTGTCCGTTCCGATCGACCAGATCGACATGATTCAGAAGTACGTCGGTTCGGAAGATAAGGAACCGAAAATATACAAGCTCGGCGGAAGCGAATGGACGAGGGTCAAGAACAAGGTCCGTTCCTCTGTCAAGGATATCGCCGAAGATCTCGTCCGGCTGTATGCGGAGCGGCAATCGACGGAAGGGTACGCATTTGCCAAGGATACGCCCTATCAGCAGGAGTTCGAGGCGATGTTCCCTTACGAGGAGACGCGTGACCAGCTAAGGGCGATCGAAGAGATTAAGAGAGATATGGAGAAGCCGGTGCCAATGGACCGGCTGTTGTGCGGCGACGTCGGCTACGGCAAGACCGAAGTCGCCATACGGGCCGCGTTCAAGGCGGCGATCGAAGGCAAGCAGGTCGCCGTGCTCGTGCCGACAACCATTCTTGCCCAGCAGCATTATGAAACGTTTCGCGAGCGGTTCTCGGGGTACCCGTTCGACATTCGGGTGCTCAGCCGGTTCCGTTCCCGGAAAGAACAGAACGAAACGCTGAAAGGGCTGAAAGCCGGTTCAGTGGACATCGTCATCGGCACCCACCGGCTGCTGTCCCAGGATGTCGTATTCAAGGATCTCGGCCTGCTCATTGTCGACGAGGAGCAGCGGTTCGGCGTCTCGCACAAAGAGAAGCTGAAGAAGCTGAAGACGAATGTCGACGTGCTGACGCTGACGGCTACGCCGATTCCGCGAACGCTGCATATGTCGATGCTCGGCGTACGCGACCTGTCGGTCATCGAGACGCCGCCGGAAAACCGCTTCCCTGTGCAGACGTATGTCGTCGAGCACAGTCCGGCGCTGATGCGCGAAGCGATCGAGCGCGAGCTGGCAAGAGGCGGACAGGTTTACTATCTGTACAATCGCGTCCAGGGCATCTATCAGATGGCCGAACAGATTTCCGCTCTCGTACCGGATGCGAGGGTGGCGGTCGGTCATGGCCAAATGTCGGAGCAGGAGCTGGAAAAGACGATTCTCGATTTTCTCGACGGCGAATACGATGTGCTGGTCAGCACCAGCATTATCGAGACGGGCGTCGACATTCCGAACGTCAATACGCTGATCGTTCACGATGCGGATAAAATGGGTTTGTCCCAACTGTATCAATTGAGAGGACGTGTCGGCCGCTCCAACCGGATTGCGTACGCTTATTTCACTTATCAGCGGGACAAGGTGCTGAGCGAAGTGGCCGAGAAGCGGCTCCAGTCGATCAAGGAATTTACCGAGCTTGGCTCCGGCTTCAAAATCGCGATGCGCGACCTGGCCATTCGCGGCGCAGGCAATTTGCTCGGCGCCGAGCAGCACGGCTTTATCGCTTCAGTCGGCTTCGATCTGTATTCGCAAATGCTGGCCGACGAGATCGCCAAGCGCAAAGCGGAGATGAACGGGGAGGATGTCCGGGAGGCGAAGCCGGTTCAGACCGTAATCGACCTCAGTCTGGACGCCTATCTGCCGTCCGACTATATTTACGACAGCATTCAAAAAATCGAGATTTACAAAAAAGTGGCCGCCGTCCGTTCGCTGGAGGAAGTGGACGATCTGCAGGAGGAACTTGTCGACCGTTTCGGCGATTTGCCGGATGCGGTGAGCCACTTGCTGTCTGTAGCCAAGCTGAAGGTGTACGGCGCCGAATACGGGGTAGAGCATATCGGCCAGTCCGGCGACGACTGGACGTTCCGCTTCGCGCAGCGGGAAGCCGAGCGCATCGACACGAAAAAACTGGACTTGCTCTGCTTCCGTTATGAAAACCGGTTCAGACGGATGCAAGCGCCGGACGGACCGCCGGTCCTTCAGCTTCGGGGCAAAGGATTGTCGACGGATGAGCGGCTTGCGCTTGCCGAACGTTTCCTGGCCGAATACAAGGATGTGCTGAAACCGGCGGAGAATCTGCAAAATGTGGCGCCATAGCGGCTGCAAGCGGGCTGCCGCCTTGCTCGGTCTGATCCTCCTTCTGCCTGCGGCCGGCTGCGAGGCGGGGACGGGAGCGGACGCTCCCCGGAACGACAGCAAAACGGTCAGAGCCACGCCGCCGCCGGGTGCGGGCCGCGGCCGCGTCGTTGCCGTATATAAGGGCGGGAACGTGACGGAGAGCGAGTTCCGCCGCTACGCTTCCTTCTTCTCATTGGCCAATCCGGAGTCGGGCGAATATTTGACCGTTCCGGCGTTGAAAGAGCAGCTGTTGCGCGAATATATCGGCTACAAGTGGCTGTACATGCGCATCGGCGGAAAGCCGAACGCCGCTTCGAAAGAGGAAGCGGCCGCGCTGGCGGAGGCGTTCGAGCGCACGATCGCCGGCGATTCGCAGCGCAGGCGGGAGCGGGAGTCGTCCGGTCTGAGCAAGGACGACGTTCTCTGGTATTATGAGATGATCGCAACGGTCATGAACGACTTTGACCGGCAAGTGACGGAGCGGGAAATGCGGGCCGCCTTCGCCAAGCGCCCGAACGACTTCAACCGGATTACGCTTCGCCACATTCTGATCGGATATTGGGACCCGGCGTCGGGCCGCAACAAGCGGACGAAAGATCAAGCGCTGGACATCGCCATGAGCGTGCGCCGCAGACTGATGGAAGGCGGCGATTGGGACGAGCTGGCGCGCCGGTATTCGGATGACGAGGCGACCCGCAACGCCGGCGGCTTATACATCGGCGTCGAAGCGGGGACCTGGATCGAGCCGTTCAAGAAGGCTGCCAATTCGCAGCCGATCGGTGCGATCGGCGAGCCGGTCGATACCGGCTACGGCTTTCATATTATCCAGGTAAAGGAACGGAAGCGGGCGGTATACGACCGTTTGCCCGAGGCAAGCCGGCAGACGCTGCGCAGAAGCGTATCGAACGAGCGGCTCGCCTCCTTCATGGCGTCTCGGCTCCCGGAGATTATCGAACGCATCGATCTGTTCGAAACGGCCGAATCGATGCAAAATTGGCGCAGCGGACGGGTAATCTGGTACAATACAAGCATCCAACCAATCGAAGGGAGTTTTTAGTTGTTATGTTGTCCCCAAAGGTCAAACCGAAGTGGCGCAGAATGGCGCTTGTTTTGTCCGCCGTTCTCGTCCTTCTTGCGGCGGCCGCTTGCGGTCAGAAAAATAAGGAAGGCGGCGCTTCCGGTGCAGGCGAAGTCATCGCGACATACAAGGACGGACAAGTAACGGCCGAGGAGTTCGACAAATATCTCAGCGTCTTCACCGTGCTGTATCCCGGGTACGAGCAAATCGTGAACATTCCCGAGTTCCGGGAGGAACTGGTCAAACAATATATTGCCTACAAAATTTTGAATACGCGCGCTTCGGATGAAGTGAAGAAGCAGGCGGCGTCCCAGGTGGACGAGCAGTACGCGTTTTTCGAGCAGCAGGTGGAGAGCTCGCCGGAGCAGAAGAAGGCGCTTGACGAGGCCGATGTAAGCGGCGAGGACGTCAAGACGTTCATGACGCTGATGATGAACGCGGTGGAAGAAATGAACAGCAAAGTGACCGAGGACGATATGAAGGCGGAGTTCGAGAAGAGAAAATCCGACTTCGAGCTTGTTACGGTCCGCCACATTCTCGTTCAAACCGTTAATCCGCAAACGCAGGAAGAAGTGCGCTCGAAGGAAGAGGCGCTCAAGCGGGCGCAGGAAGCGAAGAAGAAGCTGGAGGAAGGCGGAGACTGGGACGCGATCGCCAAGGAATATTCCGACGATCCGGGGTCCAAGGACAAGGGCGGACTCTATGAGAAGCAACCGGCCGGCGGTTGGGTCGAAGGCTTCAAGAAAGCGTCGCTCGAGCAGGAACTGAACGTCATCGGCGAGCCGGTCGAGACGGAGTTCGGGTACCATGTGATCAAGGTCGAAGCGCGCGAAAGCCGGAATTATGACCAGCTGAACGAAGAAGAGAAAACGAGAATCAAAGGCGAGCTGGCTTATAATTTGATGAACGAATTTATGACGAAAGAGCTGCCCGGTCTGATCGAGAAAATCGAGCCGATGAAGGAAGAAAAGTCGGGCGATAACGGACAGAAGAGCGATGCGGGTAGCCAGTCTCAGGATAAGGGCGAGGCGGAACAAGGCGCGGACGGGGATAAGGCCGACGGCAACGGCGCTCAGGAAGGCGGCGCAAGCAGCGGCGCTGCGCAAAACAAGAACGAAGCTTCGCAAAATAAGTAAGAGACGTCTGCGCGGCAATCGCGCGATAAAAGGCTGTCCCCGCAAGCATGGGACAGCCTTGTTTTCGCGGGACTGTCGTGTTCGATGTCGAACGACGGCCTGCCGGAAACAGCTCGCGGCACAAGAAGGCCGCGCCGCTACATGGTCACTCCCGCTGTAGACTGCCGGGAACAGTTGAGGCGCACGTATTCCTCCATTTGATCCGCCGTAAGCGGCTTGCTGAAGTAGTAGCCTTGCAAATAATCGCAGCCCCATTCGCGAAGCCGCTGCAGCTGGTCGCTCCTTTCGATGCCTTCGGCTACAACCTTGAAGCCGGAACGTTGCGCCAGCTGGATAATCGACTCGAGAATGGAATGCGAGCGGCGCTTGCCCATGTCGCGAACGAATGATTTGTCGATTTTGAGCGTATGGATCGGAAGCCGGATCAAGTAGCTTAAGGAAGAATAACCGGTGCCGAAATCGTCCATCGCCAGCTTGACCCCGAACGATTGCATGCGTTTCAGCCATTCGAGGGATGTGTCGATGGTGTCGATTACGGTATTTTCCGTCATTTCAAGCTCCATCCGCTCCGCCGGAATGCCGGATTCGCGAATGATGTGGATCATTCGGTCGGCGAAGCTGACTTGCTTGAGCTGCACGGGAGAGACGTTCACCGACATGACGGGCTGCAAGCCGAACCGGCGATACAATTCCCCGTTCATCCGGCAAGCTTCGCGCAAAACAAATTCGCCGATCGGTACGATGGCGCCCGTCTCCTCGGCGATCGGAATAAAATCCGCCGGCGAAACTTGACCGAGCTCCGGGCAATTCCAGCGCAGCAGAGCTTCAAAGCCTCTCAGCTGTCCCGTGCGCGCGACGATTTGCGGTTGGTATACGACCTCGAATTCTCCCCGGTACAGTCCGCTTAGCAGCAGCTCTTCCAGGCGGGTGCGTTTCAGCAGCTGCTCTTTCATGCCGGAATGATAAAACTGAACGTTGTTTTTTCCGAGATCCTTCGCTTTGTACATCGCCGCGTCGGCATGCTTCAGCAATTCTTCCGCCGTCAGGCCGTCCTTCGGAAACATAGCCGCCCCTATGCTAAGCTTCATGTAGACGGTATGCTCGAAAACCGGCATCCCGTTTTCGAAAGACTGCTGCAGACGATTTAATGTTTTCGGCAGCAAATGTTGCCGGTTCGGATAAGGAAGTACGATGACGAACTCGTCGCCGCCGAACCGGCAGACCGTCCCGCTTGACGGCACGCATTCCCTTATTCGGTTTGCGGCTTGCCGCAGCAGCTCGTCGCCAAAAGAGTGGCCTTTGGAATCGTTGATGCGCTTGAAATTGTCCAGATCGATAAACAATACCGCAATCTCGCTGTTTTCGAACGCCGCCGTTTGCAGTTCCCGGTCCAAAATTTCGTTCAGATGCGCCCGGTTCGGCAGAAGGGTCAACGTGTCGTAATAGACAAGGGAACGCAGCGATTCGGTAATGCAGTCGATGGTGTCGTACGGTTTAGCAATTTCGCCATCCGCGGGCGGATTCATGCGGTCTTGCCAATTGTCTCTTTTCATTCTTCGCATCGCGTCGATCAAGAAACGGATCAATCTGATGTAACGTTTCGCCAGCAGCAAAACCGCCAGCAGAACAAGCGCGAGCAGGACCGCGACGACGATCGGCATTTTCGGCGCGGGATCCCCGGCTGCTGCCGCGGTTTTGAGATTCATTACATTGATTAAGGTCAAACCGCTTTCGGCATTGGTCATTTGGGCGATAACGGCTTCGTCGGTCCCGCTGCTGCCGCCGGCCGCGAACCCGGCGAAGGTTGGCCCGGAAGGAGCGCCGGGCCGGAGCGGAGCCGGCTTGCCGTCGATTCCGACGATATACAGCTCGCCGGACGTTACCGTTTCATGACGAGCGAATGCCGCATATAGCTCGTCCAGCGGCACGCTCATCTCGACAACGCCCAGCCGGTCCGGCGTCGCCGCGGCCACGCTCAGGACGAAACGTCCGTCTGCGGAACGGTAGGGCGCCGTGACAACCGGTTCGCCGTTAGCGGACATCGCCTGAATATATGAGGCGCTGCTGCGAGGGTCTTCGGATATTCCGCCGTTCGGCCATATATTGGACTGGAGAAGCTTTCCATCGGATGTGGCGACGGTTACATGGCCGAACAGCTCGTTTGTCCGTCGGACCGCTTTCAGATATTGCTGCAGATAGCGGCCGCCGTCCGGCCCATCAAGTAGGTTGGTCTGGAGGTTCCGGGCAAGAAGACGGGCATCGTCCTTGGCGCTTACGATCGTCCGCGTCAGCCATTCGTCAAGCTTGACCAGATCCGAATGGACTTCGCCGGCCCAATTCCGTTCCGCCTGATGTAAAGTTGTCCGGTATACGAACAGCCCGATCAGTGCGAGGCATAAGATCAGGCAGGCGGCAAAAGCCGGCCGTTTCATTTTTTGACGGAAGCCGGACAAACGAAGGGGCACTTTTATTCACGCTCCATTCCCGATGGATCGCTTTCCGCAATCCGGTAGTACCAAAATCCCGTTTCTCCTAGCACATATTACCATAACAATCCAACGATTCCAAGACAATTTCCGACATTATACGACTATATTCGGGTATATGGTCACTTGTTTTCGCTGAAATCATGACTTTAGACTTCATTCTCGCGACTTATATCGACAGAATCTTCATTCGGCAGCCGGATTTCGGGCAATCCGGGTTCTGGCCGCGTGCATAAGAAATTGGGAGCGGATGAATACTATGGTCAGATTCCGACTTTCAAGGAACTCCTCTTCGCGATAAACAGGCAGCAAAGGTCCAGTATGGTTAAACTCTTCAGGGAAAGTGGGGCAACAAGACATGAAAGCAACTGGAATTGTGCGTCGGATCGATGATTTGGGCCGGGTGGTGATTCCCAAGGAAATTCGCCGCACGCTGCGCATCCGTGAGGGCGATCCGCTGGAAATTTTCGTAGATCGGGACGGCGAAGTCATCCTCAAAAAGTATTCCCCGATCGGCGAGCTTGGCGATTTTGCCAAGGAATACGCCGAATCGATATACGAAGGAACCAACCACATTACGATGATATCGGATCGCGATACCATTATCGCCGTAGCGGGCGCCTCCAAAAAGGAGTTTATCGACAAACAGATCGGCACTCTGCTGGAAACATGCATGGAAAACCGGAAGACGATTACGGAGACGGGAGGCGGGTCGTATGAAATTATTAAAGACGTCTCCGACACGTTCACGTCCTTCGTAGCCGCTCCGATTGTAGCTGGCGGCGATCCGATCGGCACGGTCGTTCTGCTCAGCAAGGAGCCCGGCGTCAAAATGGGCCAGCTGGAAACGAAAGTGGCGGAAACGGCGGCGGGCTTTCTGGCCAAACAAATGGAGCAGTAAACGCTCCGGCCGCATCCGCCATGAGGACAGTCAGTAGAAAGAAAGCTTCCCCGGCTTACTTGCACGCTTTTGCCGACGGAAGCTTTTTTTAGCGCGTGGCGGACGGGCCGCGCCTAAATGTCTTTGAGGAGCAGCGCTTCGATCGGCGGATTTCCATCGCCCAAGCCGACCGCCAGGATGGTGTAAACGGAATCTTCCTGCAGCGAGACGCCGTTGATCTCCAGCATCGTCCGAGTCTCGCCGGACGTTACGATCTGCAGATCGACCTTTCCCGGCTTCAGGTTCGTATAGGCGGTGGCTGCGCCGAAACCTTCGGTCTTGAAGAGCAGCGGCCCGTTTTTGCTGCTGATATCGATTCCCGGCGTATTCGGGGCAAGATGGATGAAGCGAAGGCTGCTTTTACCGGAAACCGGTGCAAGGTTGTCTTCGTAAACGAACAGCTTCAGTTGTCCGGCATTGCCTCCGGCGGCAACCGTATAGGCGTTGCCTTCCTGCACGGTTAGCGCCTGGAACAGTCTCGCCGTTCCGTTGTCGGCCGGCCTGATTTCCAGCTGGTATGTGCCCGGCTGGACATTCAGATAAGGCGTTACATCCTTGAACGAGACCGAGGTGGCGACCGCCGAGCCGTTGACATAGATGTCGACTGCCGACGTATCCGGCGAAGCGTGAAGCAGTCTGACCCGGGCCGGAGCCTGCTCCGCACGAGTCATGCCGGGAGCGTACTGCGGCGGAAGCCCGAACGGTGGCCCTTTGCCATATACGGGGGCGCCGTATTGGCCGTAGCCCGGAATATAGCCCGCCCCGTATTTGCCGAATCCGGGGTACGGGGGCGGCCCGAGAGATGGGGAGCCCGGTCCGGGCCCTGCCGCCGAATAGACGCCGGGGTAACTCTCTTGACCGCGGGTCTGATTGGCGGCGGAATCGAACGGGTCGCCGTACCGTTCGATCCATTCGGCCAGCTTGCGGAGCGTTTTGAAATGTTTCCGGTAATAAAATTCATGCAGCTCGGGATTGGAATACTTATAATACTCGGCAAGCATGCCGTATAATCCGGCTTTTTTCGACTCCAGCATAATCGTTTCATAAGCATTCATATGCCGGTGCTTCCCTCCTTTTGGAATCGTTTGCGGTCAATAACGCAGTCTATGATGTATACGCGGGGACTGACTTGCCTTATGACATTCGTCTGCCTGCCGCATCGCTCCATTCGTCCAAGCGCTCGCGGCCCGAGTGGGGTATAATGGATAGCAGTTGCAGTGGATGGGCAGGTGCAAGCATATCGCGATGAGGAAAGAAGCTCGCCGTACAGGGAATACGAAAGGAGATTCCTGGCTCAACGGGGCGCTCGTCATGGGAGTTGCCGCTCTGGTTTCCAAAGGGCTCGGCACGTTGCAAAAAATTCCGCTCCAGAACATGGCGGGCGACCGCGTCTTTGGCATTTATCATGCGGTTTATCCGTTTTACCAGCTGCTGCTCGTCGTGGCGACGGCAGGCGTGCCTGTAGCCGTTTCGCTGCTTGTCGCCGAACGGGCGGCCCGCGGCGATGCGGAAGGAGCGAATCGGCTTTACCGGGCCGGCCTGCTTCTGATGGGGGCGGCAGGGGCCGCGGCATGCGCCGTCGTCTGGAACGGAGCGGACAAGCTGGCCGTCTTAACCGGCGATTCCGGCGCGGCATGGGCGTTCCGCATCGTTTCGCTGTCGCTCCTTGTCGTGCCGGCGCTGTCCGTCGTACGCGGGGTGGCGCAGGGGCTCGGCCGCTTGCGGCTGTCCGCCGCCTCCCAAGTGGCGGAGCAGACGGTGCGGGTATCCGTCATGCTGCTGCTGCTCGCGGCCGGACTGAACCTGGGCTGGAGCGACGAGCGGCTTGCCGCCGGCGCGATGGCCGGCACTTTCGGCGGCGGTGCTTGCGCGCTGGCGCTGCTTGCCGTCTGGGCGGGCCGGCAGCTGCGCCAGCGAGCGGGAGGCGGGAACGCCGCCGGCCTGACGGCATCGAGCCGCACGGCGGCCGCAGCGCGCCGCCGCGAGCTGCTGGCAGAGATGCGGAATATCGCCGCCGTTGCGATTCCGGCTGCGCTCGGGGCTATCGCCGTCCCGGTCGCCGCGGCCGTCGACGCGTTTACCGTCCCTCGGCTGCTGGCCGCCGAAGGGTTCGATTCCGCTGAGGCGATGTCGCAATTCGGCGTATACAGCCGCGGCGGAACGGTCGTTCAGCTCGTGGTGATGGTCGCCGGTTCCGCCAGCGCGGCGCTCGCCCCCGCGCTGGCGGCGGCGCGGGCGCGGGGGGACGGGCGCGAAGCCGGACATTTGGCGTCGCTGGCGATGCGGGCGGCCTGGTGGCTCGGCGGAGCCGCCGCCCTCGGCATCGCGATGCTCGCCGGGCCGATCAACCGGATGCTGTTTGCCGACGGCAACGGAACCACCCTGTTCGCGCTCGTTGGCTGCACGGCGCTGGCCGGCGCGCTGAACGCGGTCTGCGCGGCGCTGTTGCAAAGCCTCGGCGCCGCCCGTGTCGCCGCGTGGCTGATGGTATTGGCCGCGCTGCTCAAGGGCGCGCTGAACGCCGCGCTCATCCCGCGGCTCGGCATCGCCGGCGCGGCCTGGGCCGGCATCGCCGCGCTGACGGCGGCCGCGC